>JAPOLP010000722.1 GCA_029977045.1 Planctomycetota bacterium | reverse complement strand
CCTCGATGCGGCGGAGAATCGCGGCGGGACGGGACGATGTGTAACGTTGCCTGGCGAGCTTCTTTTTCAAGCGACCGAGCAGCTTTTCGCGACCGACGAACATGACCAGCGAGCGGCTGCGGAGTTTGAATGTGGCTCCGTGGTCGTAATTCTGGCGGCGGGCGTTGGGAGCGTACGTGTCGAGTTCACACTGCCAGTATTCCTGCAGCTCGACTTCCGGCAGGATGAACGGGATGTCGTGATCGGCAGCATTCAGCAGCAGCAGAATGCTGTCGCCGCGGACGGGCTCGCCGACTTCGTTGACCTCGGCCATCATCCGACCGTCGAGCAGCATTCCGACGCAGCGAGCGTAACCTGCCTCCCAGTCACTGTTCTGCATCGGCGTTGCGTTGGGTGTCAGCCAGTGAACGTCGCGGTCGAAGTCATTGCCGTGCATTGGGTGCGGGAAGAATGTCTGACGGCGGAAGACCGGGTGCTGCTTCCACAGCGATACAACTTTCTTTGTGAACGTGAGGAACTGCTTTTCCTCGGGCGAGTGCTTCCAGTCGAGCCAGCTGATTTCGTTGTCCTGGCAGTAGGCGTTGTTGTTGCCGCCCTGACTCCGGCAGAACTCGTCGCCGGCCAGCAGCATCGGTACGCCCTGCGAGAAGAACAGCGACGCCAGGAAGTTGCGCTGCTGGCGGGTTCGGATCCGATTGATCTCCTTGTCGGTCGTCGGTCCCTCGGCTCCGTGGTTCCAGCTTCGATTGTGATCGTCACCGCTGTGTTCGAGATTCGCTTCGTTGTGCTTGTCGTTGTAGCTGACCAGGTCGCGGAGCGTGTAACCGTCGTGCGACGTGATGAAGTTGATGCTGGCCAGCGGGCTGCGACCGTTGTGCTGGAACAGGTCACTGCTGCCACACAGACGCGTGCCGACGTCGCGAAGCTTGCCGGGATCGCCCTTCCAGAACTCGCGCATCGTGTCGCGGAACTGGCCGTTCCACTCTTTCCAGATGCCGGGGAACTGGCCGAGGTTGTAGCTTCCCGCGGCGTCCCACGGTTCGGCGATCATCTTGACCTGCGAGAGCACCGGGTCCTGCTGTACGGCGTCGAAGAACGCGGCGCCCGGATCAAAGTCGTACGGTTCGCGACCGAGCACCGAGGCCAGGTCGAAGCGGAAACCGTCGACGTGCATCTCCTCGACCCAGTACCGCAAACTGTCGAGGACCAGTTGCAGCGCGAACGGATCGTGAACGTTCCAGGCGTTGCCGCAGCCTGAGAAGTTTTCGTAGTAGCGGCGGTCTTTCAGCAGCCGGTAGTAGCTGGAATTGCCCAGGCCGCGGAAGCAGATCGTTGGGCCGAGTTCGCTGCCTTCGCCGGTGTGGTTGTAGACGACGTCCAGAATGACCTCGATGCCGTGAGCGTGCAGCGTGCGGACCATCTGCTTGAACTCGTTGACGGCTCCCTGCGGAGTTGCCGCCGCGGCGTAGGTCATCTCCGGAGCGAAGAAGCCGATCGAGTTGTAGCCCCAGTAGTTGGTTAGTTTCCGTTCGCGAAGAAAGCGGTCCTTCGTGAAGTGGTGGATCGGCAGCAGTTCGACGGTCGTCACGCCGAGCCCCTGCAGATGCCGGATCATTGCCGACGATGCCAGGCCGGCGTACGTGCCTCGTCGAGCTTCAGCGACTCGACGGTGCCGCTTCGTCGCTCCCTTGACGTGGCACTCGTAAATCAGCGTCTCGTTCCACGGGATGTTCGGACGTTCGTCGTTCTTCCAGTCGAAAGCGTCGTTGACAACCGCAGCCAGCGGCGCGAAGGCGGCACTGTCGCGTTCGTCGAACGTCAGGTCGGACTCGCCGAGTGTGTAGCCATAGAGGCTGGGATCCCAGGTCGTGACGTCGCGGGCGATCGCTTTCGCGTACGGATCAAGCAGCAGCTTGTTGCGGTTGAAGCGGTGGCCTTCCGCTGGCTGGTACGGACCGTCAACTCGGAAACCGTAAAGCTGGCCGGGACGCAGCTCGGGAAAGAAACCGTGCCAGACGAAATGGGACTGCTGAGTCAGCGTGTACGACTGAGATTCGCGCGTGGCTTCCGGGCCGTCGAACAGACACAGCTCAACCGCCGCGGCGTGAGGCGAGTAGACGGCAACGTTGACACCGTCGCCCGTCCAGGTGGCTCCAAGCGGCCAGGGCTTGCCGGACCAGACGGGCATGGGGGACTCCGAGGACGTTGGATTCTGAACACGCGGCAGCCGAGCGACTGGCTGCGAGTGTTTCTCTGTGCGAGACGGAAGGAAGCCCGTCGAAAAAAAGACCACTGCTGACTCTCCCTGAATCGACCGCCGGCGGAGCTGCCTGCAGTCCTGTTTTTCCTTTTCGGCAGGATGGGGGCAGTGGGAGAGCCTTGCTGTGCGGAGAGGAGTTGTGCCGGTTCTTCCGGTCCGCCGCAACGATTCCCGCTGCCCGCCTGCGTTCGTATCGAAAAGGTCAGATCGATAGTCTGCATCCCAGCGCCCCGGTCGGGCGGCCATCGGCGGCCTCGCGAGGTTTTTTCGACGACCGACGTTGCCGTGAAACGCGGATTGGCAATGGCGGGTAACCTTGATCGCTGTGCCGGTTGGCTCGGCGGAACATCATCACGTAGCGAAACTCGCGCAGAGTTTCGGCGGAAGGCCCGAAAGTCTCCGCGACTTTCGCTACCCGGGAGGTCGGCCACTCCCACCGCGGAATATGACCCAAACGAGGACGGATCGAGAGAGGACGCCGTGCAGAGCGACGCGGAACTGGTCCAGCAGTGCCTGACAGGGGACGAGCTGGCGTTGCGCGCGTTCACTCAGCGGTATCAGGGACTGGTGTTCTCGCTGTGTCAGCGGATGCTCGGTCATCGCGAGGACGCGGAAGATGTCGCTCAGGAATCGTTCCTTCGCGTTTTTCGGAACCTGCACCGCTGGGATCACGAGCGGCCTTTGAAACCGTGGCTGCTGACGATCGTCGCGAACCGCTGCCGCACGGCGCTCGAGCGACGCTCAAAGCTGCCGGGTCAGAACGACCTGGCCGTCGACCTTGCCGAAGAGCGGCGCGAGCACTCGAAATATTCTCAGGACGAACTGGACCTCGGTGAAGAGCTGGAACTGGCTCTCGGCGAACTGCGACACGAGTACCGGACGTGTTTCGTGCTCTTTTATCAGGACGAGCTGAGTTACCAGGAAATCGGCGAGGTACTCGACTGCCCGCAGGGAACGGTCAAGACCTGGCTGCACCGGGCTCTGGCTCAACTGGTCAAGCTGCTCCGCGAGCGGGGTGTCGTGGCCGACGGTGAAGACGACAGCGAAAACGGGCCGGACAACAAGGCTGCTGTTCCGGCAGCAGCAGGCGGGACGAAGAGGAACGAAAAATGACCTGCGACGAATTTCAGAAACAGCTTGAAGCGGCGATCGACCGGCAGCTCGACGGCGATTCGGGTGCGGACGCCGATCGCGAACAGGTGATGGCCGGGCTGGAAGCTCACGCGACTGACTGCGAGACCTGTCGGGAATCCTGGCAGGACTTTGTGCTGCTCGAGCGGGCGGTTGTCGACTGGCGGGCTCAACCGCGAACGCCGCAACTGAGCAGCGACTTTACAGAGCGAGTGTTGCGCGAAGCCTTCGATGCAGGACTGCGTTCGGATGAGACGGCGTCGACCAGTGCCGGGCTGACAAAGCCGGCACCGGTCTCGACGAGCGGCACGACGGCTTCGGTCACTCGGGAACCGAAGCCGATTCGTGCCTGGGAGATTCTCGTCACGGTGGCTTTGGTCCTGATCGCGGTGCT
>JAPOLP010000482.1 GCA_029977045.1 Planctomycetota bacterium | reverse complement strand
GACAAAGTTGCGGAGCACTGTCAGCGAGTCTCCGATCGCCTGCTCAGATTCAGACACAAGCATCAAAGCCAAATCTGGTTACATCGAATTTCCAGACAGGGAACTCGAGATGCCTCTGTGGTGCAATAGTCAGTCACTTCTTTCGCCCGGAGTCGACGATCAGCAGTCCGACCATTGTCAGGCTGCAGCCGACGATCAGTGGTGTCGACAGCGGCTCGGCGAATAGCAGCACTCCAGCGGCTGCGCACATTGCGTTCTGCGACGTGTTCAGGATGTTGACGAACGTCACGGGCATTCGCTTCAGAGCTTCCGCCACGGCGAAGAACGCGATCGCGTTGAGGACTCCAGCCGCGACGATCGACGTCCACTCATCCGCCGTCGTCGAGGTCATCCGGTCGAGGCCAGTCGCGAACAGCGAGTGTACTCCCATCACGACGACTCCGGTGCTGCTCAGCACAACCAGCGTTGTTGGCACGGAGAGCGTCCCGGTGACGTAACGGCGAATGATGACTCCGCTGCTGCCGTACGAGCATCCCGACAGACAGGCCGCGAGGATGCCTGCGGCGATCTTTGCGGGCGATGCTTCTCCGTGAATTGCGGATGTCGCGTGTTCGGCACCGTTGGAAAGGAAGACGATCGCAATCATCAGAACAGCGACTGAGGCGAGCGTTCTGGGAGTCAGTGGGTCGCCCAGTATTGCACGCCCGAGCCAGGCTCCAGTGGCAATCAGCGTTGAAAAGCACAGCGGCACGGCGATCGCCAGTCCGCTCACGCTGAGCGAATACTGAAACGCCAGATTACCGCCGTACTGCATCAGCAGTCCCATCAGGATCAGCGGCAGCAGAGCGGATTTCGGTGGCAACGCGGGCAAGCCGCGGCGGGCTCGCATCCCAACGAGCACCCAGCCGACAATGGCCGCTGGCCAGGCTTTGTTTGCCGTGACCCAGATCGCCCAGCCGATGTCGTTTGGAATCGCAACGTCCCTCAGGGCGAGGTTCGCTCCGGAGTACCCAACCGCCGAAACAAGCCCGAGAACAATGCCCGTGCGAACCCGTTGCTGATGCTCGGCGGCCTCTGTTTCTGGGTGAGTTTCCGTCATCAGTTGAAACGGTCCGGTCAGGATCGGTAAGGAAGTTCGCAAGGAATCAGAGCAGAACCGACTGGGGAGTCAATTCATGGGTGTTTCCGAACGCTGGGACGACAAGTATCGCGAGGGCACGACGCCGTGGGACAGCGGCCTGCCCTCGGCTGAGCTGCGACGCGTCGTCTGCGAACAAGCGATCGCTCCGTGCCGCGTCTTGTAACTTGGCTGCGGGACGGGGACCAACGCAATCTGGCTCGCCCAGCAGGGATTCGCTGTTACGGCAGTTGACTGCTCCGCACTGGCGCTCGCACAGGCCCGACGAAAGGCGGACGAAGCTGGTGTCACGGTCGACTGGCTCTGCGCCGACGTGACACAGCTTCCGCCACCCGATGAACCGTTCCCGTTCGTCTTCGACCGCGCCTGCTTTCACTGCATCCGCCGCGACATCCCGACTGAGCTGCAGGCAACGCTGCGAAACGTCTCGGCAACCGGGACGCGATATCTCGTTCTGACCGGCAACGCGAACGAGCAGCGCGATCACGGTCCGCCGTCTCTGACCGAAGACGAGCTGCGTTCCGAACTGGACGAGCTGTTCGACATCGAGTTCGTCCGCGAGTTTCACTTCGAGGATCCGGGCTGAGTGCAGGGACCGCTGGGCTGGAGCTGTCTGGCGGTGCGACGATGAGCGACGAAGTAAAGTCACGGTCGGCGGAATCGCAAGCCGAATCGCAGGCTCCCGCAGCGAGGAAGCCGCGACGCAGACGCCGTCGGCTGTTGTTTGCGACGGCCGCGTTGCTGATCGCCGTTGCTTTCGTCGAACTTGCGAGCTTCGTCGTGCTGAAAGTCTTCGCGACGCAGCCGGATGTTTATTCGTCCGAGTCCGGCCTGTTCGACGCGCATCGCAATCACCGTTTGAACCCGGCGTTTCAGTTGCCGGGCGAGAAAGGCCGGCTGCACTCGCCTGACGGTTTCCGCCGGGATGCACCAGTCGCGATTGAAAAGCCGGCGAAGACGATCCGCGTCATCGCGCTCGGCACGTCAGCTCTTTACGGCATTGGAGCGTCGGCGCCGTACCCGACGCACAGGCCGCTGTACAACGACGAGACAATCACGGGCGTGCTTGAGACATCGCTCAACCAGCGGTTGGCAGAGAGCGGTTCGGAATTTCGCGTCGAGGTCATCAATGCAGGCGTCTCCGCTTACCAGACGTTTCACGAGCTGATGTACCTCAACGCCGACCTGCTCGAATACGACCCTGACATCGTGATCAACATCGACGGCCACAACGACTTTTACGGAACCGAGCTGAACGATCGCTGGGCCGAGTACAGCTATTCAACGTCGATCCTCGTTGACGAGTACAACGGGCGGTCGTTCTTCCTGCCGTGGCTGACCGGTGTTCGATCGCTGGCGCCGTACTCGAACTTCTTCAATCTCGTCGAGAAGGCCAACAAGCGGGTGTGGTACCTGACAAAAGTTGAGAAGCCCCTGCCGAACACACCGCACCGCGAAATGCCGCCGCTCGAAGATTTCGACGCGAACATTGCCGAAATCGCCCGCCGCACTTTTCTTCGTGACCTGTGGCAGATTCATCAGCTCGGCCAGCGTCAGGGGTACGATCACTGCGTATTTCTGCAACCGGAAGTCGTTCTGGAGCCGGCGGAAGGTCTCACGGAACACGACCGCGAGATTCAGCGCATCACCATCGAGCGGATGCCTGACCAGGCTTCCGAAAACGCCCGCCGCATCCGCGACCTGCTGCCGTCGCTGTTCCAGGCGGAGGGGCTTCCGTTCTACGACGTCTCAGCACTGACACCGCACAACGACGCGAACGAGGATCTCTACATCGACTACTGCCACCTCACGCCCGCCGGAGCACGCCTCGTCGCCGAACAGATCGAAGAGGTGCTCTTCCCGATGGTGGTAGAACGGATCGAGGCGTCGGAAGAAAAGTAGCGGAATGGCGCGAGCCGTCCGGCCTTTGTGGGAATGTGGAATCGCAGCCGGACGGCTTGCGCCGTTCCGCTACCTCATGCAATTCCAGCCACTCGCTCATCCCAGAGCAACTCGTTCTTCCGGGTACTGATACCAGGCCGTGCCGCTGGTTCGCGTAAGTGCCAGCAGCAGAGTCAGCGGCCCGACGCGGCCGAGGAACATCGTGACGATGACGACCAGTTGCGACGCACCGCTCAGCTCGCTGGTCAGTCCGGTCGAGACACCAACGGTCGCGAAGGCACTGGTTGACTCGAACAAAATGTCCAGGAAGTCGAACTGCGAACGTTCGAACAGAGTCAGCAGCAGCGTGCTGATCATCGTGCAGACAAGTCCCATCGCGACAATGACAAACGCGTAACGCACCTGCTCGTCCGGAATCTGCCGACCGTGACACTCGACGTTCCGTCGCCCGCGCAGGATTGACAGCACGGACAGCACCGAGATCGCCAACGCGACCGTCTTAATGCCGCCGCCTGTCGAGCCTGGCGACGCTCCGATAAACATCAAACCGATTGCGAACAGCTTGGTTGCGGGCTGCAGGGCTCCGTGGTCGACTGTGTTGAAGCCCGCCGTGCGGAACGTCACCGACTGAAACCACGCTTCGGAAACGCGAGTTCCGAACGGGTCGGTCGAGTTCACTCCTACAGATTCCAGCAGCCAGTAACCGAACGCGCCGCCGAACAGCAGCACCAGTGTCGTGCGCACAACCAGCCGCTGCGTCAGCGTGAGCCGTTCGGCCAGCCGGCGATGTTTGAACAGGCCGCGATCCGAGTGCGACTGGCGAATCGATGCGGAAGCGGCCTTCACGAACGTCATCATCGTCCCGAAACCCAGACCGCCGACGATGATCAGCGTCGAGGCGACTCCCCAGATCTGCCAGCGGCCCCCGAGGTCCATGAAGCTTCTGCCGGTCAGCGAAAAGCCTGCGTTGCAGAACGCACTGACCGAGTGGAACACGCCGAAGAACGCCCGCTCGCCCAGCGGCAGGTCGCTCCACAGCGTCGAGAGAAAGACCGCTCCAGTTGCCTCGCACGCCAGGGTGAATCCGACGATCGCGATCATCAGATGCCGCACTTCGCGAATCGTGACGGCCTCCGTGACCTCGGTGACGGCGACGCTTTCCTGAAACGCCAGCCGTCGACCAGCCAGCAGAGCGAACGTCGTGCTGAGCGTCATCATGCCCAGACCGCCGATCTGAAACAGCGTCATGATCACCGCCTGCCCGAAGCGGCTCCAGTTGGCATCCGGCCCGCCCGTCGGGGCGACGATCAGTCCTGTGACGCATGACGCGCTCGTTGATGTGAAGAGTGCGACACGGGCGCGGTCGAGTGCCGGCAACTGCTGGCCTTTCTCGGACAGACTGCCCGGCAACATCAGCAACGCGGCTCCGACCAGAATCATGCCGAGGAACGAAACGACGAAGACGAGTGCCGGGTGTCGGCTGCGCATTGTTCGCGAGACAAAGCTCAGCAGGCGAGCCGCTCCAGCGAGCAACAGAAACATCTCCGACCAGGCAACCAGAGCCGCACCGCGTCCGGACGAAAACCAGACGGGCAGTACCGGCCCGCAGACCAGCAGGACCAGAGCGCCGAGACTCCACAGACTGGTGATGATGCAGGGGCGGGGATTGGCGAGAAAGAACTGACGGGCATCATCCGCAAGCCAAGCCTGCAGGCCGATCGTCGTCGCACGAATCAGCATGGCGAGGCAGGTCACGAGGCCGAATTCCCATTCGACATCGCGATGCTGAATCCCGTGCTGCAGCAGCGTTGTCAGGAGGCCGGTCAGCAGCAGTGGCGTCTGCCACGGCTCCAGGGCTTCGGGCAGATTCGCGAGACGGCGACGCCCCTCCATGCTCAACCATCGCCAGCGGGCTTTCAGTTTCGGCATATCAAAGCTGCTCGCGTCCGAGGCTGAAGTGCGTCTTCGTTTGTGTCTGAGTTCTGCAGCGGAACGGCGCAAGGCATCCGGCCCAGCGGCTTGTAGCCATTGCGGCCAGTAAGTCGATCGACCGGAGAGCTCGCGCCCTTCCGCTACCTTCGTCAATCGACTTCCGAGTCACACCGACCGCCACACGTTTTAGCTGGCCACGTCCTGGCAGGCCAGACGCCTGAGCAGTCTCGCGGCGCCGCTCCGACAACGCATCGAGCTGGATCGGATCCCGCACCCGTCAT
>JAPOLP010000930.1 GCA_029977045.1 Planctomycetota bacterium | reverse complement strand
GGGCTGGCGGCCTGTTGCTGGCTTTGAGCGAGGCTCCGGATGATGAGTGGCAACGACGACTGCCTCAGCTTGAGGAACTATGGAAGCGAAGCCTGCCGCGGGTGCGACCGTTTTCGTTTGCCCGGCGACTGACGCTGCCGATCGTTTTTGCTCTGGCTGCCGGGCTGATTCCAGCTCGCGAGGTCGTCGCGGAATCTCAGCCGTTTTTGACAGCCGGGCAACAGGCTGCTTCTGAGTTGCAGGAACTGGTCGCCGAACTCGACGAAGCCAGGTTGCTCGACGAAGAAGACGAACAGCAGCTCAACGAGGAAATCGAGAAGCTGGTCGAGGAAACGCAGCAGGCGCCGCTGACTCACGAGAAGTGGGAAACCGTCGATGCGCTCCGCGAGCGACTGAAACTGCGCGTCGATTCGGCAGGCGTTTCGGTCGAGGCCGCGAGGTCAGCACTCAACAGGCTTGCCGAAGCGGCGAATGCTGATTTGCTTGATCTTGATCCAGACCAGCTCGAAGAGCTTCGCAAGCAGGCACAGGAAACAATGGAGAAGCTCGCGGACAGCGGCGCGTTCGATCGAATGTCGCCGGAACTCAAGGAGCAGCTGCAGCGGCTGATGAAGGACGGGAAGTTCGAGATGCCCAGCGATCCCGGCGAACGGTCCGAGTTGTTGTCAGAACTCAATGACTTCCTGGAGCAGGAATCCAGTCGGCTGTCCGAATTGCGATCGAAGTGCGAAGGGCAGGGGGGGCAATGCCAGAACTGCCAGAAGTGTGTCGACGGTTGCCTGTGTTCCGGGCTGGAAGATGACGCGTGTCTGTGCCCGAATTGCCAGAACGGACAGTGTTCGTCGGGCCCCAAAGACGGAAACGGCAAGCCTGGCCGCGGTGGCATTTCGCGAGGACGCGGTGACGCACCGCTTACCTGGGGCGACGAGTCGACGCGGGAGAACACGAAGTTCAAGGAAACGATTCTGCCGTCGGGTTCCGAAGACCTGCCGCGGGATCAGGTGATTGGCCTGACGGTAGCCGCTCCGGATGACGAGGCGGATCCGTCTGCTCCGCGATCAGCCGCGCGGGCAACGTCAACGGCGACCGGTGATGAGACATGGCGACGAACAATCCGCCCGCGGCACCGCTCGGTCGTGCGTGGCTACTTTGACAGTGTTAAGACGGACGAATCGGCCAACGCACCAGGGCAATAGCCGACGATCGTCATCAGGAGAATCCGGATTGGACACGTTTCTAGTCATTGCTGGCGTACTGGTCGCGATTATCGCCGCCGTGCTGGTTGCTGGCCGGCCTCTGCTGAACTGGCTGCGCAAGAAGGAGGCTCGCCAGGCTTACGAGCAGTTCCGCGTACAGCGCTAGCAGCTTGAGGCGAAGTTCTTTGACCTCGCCAGCCGACTGGGCAAACCTCGCGACCTTCGCTGGCTGGACTGTGACTGGCAGTCGGGAGTCACATTTGGCCGCGACGTGCAGACGGGAATGCTGACGGCCTTTGTCGCGGTCAACATCCGGTTTGAGGCCGTTGAAGGCGGCGACATGGAGTACGTCGAGGCCGTCGGGCTGCTGCGTGACGCCGCTGCCGTGTTTCACTATCAGAACGGCAACTGGGGCACCGGCGGCCGGGCTCTGTTCAACATGAACCCGACCGACGCGTTGGACCGGCTCGCCGATCAGTATGAACCGGTTGAAGTCGGGTGAGGCTCTTCAACCGGTCGTCACAGTCATCCGAATGTCGGTTACTGAATCAGTCCCGGCGTAGTAAAGATCGAGTCAACAGAGACGGTCTTCCGACTGCGAACAACCGTTGAGTCGCTGAACGGAGCCGGTTGTACGACGACGCGCCGCTTGCTCGGATTACCCGCCAGATTGACGTCCATAATCCGGATGCCAACGAATTTCGTGATCGTGTAGGTCGCGTTGTTTCCTGGTCCAGAGACGCTGGAAAAGATCGGAATTGCTTTGGCCTGTCCGATGACTTCTCTGAGCGACGCCTCAATTCCGCCACTCAGCCCGGTGTCGCCATTAAGTTCCACAGGGACATCGTCGAATCTCAATTCGCCGCCAAACCATGACATGTCTTCGGCATTCAGGCCGTACACGATCTGCCGCTTCAGATCCTGCGTGCTGTTATTCGGGCTGCCGAGGTCGACCGTGCCACGATTGCCAGGCGGTAATTCCGTGCTACCTGATGGGTACAGATTGGCTTCCAGAATCCCATCGCCATGACACTCAATACGGTCATTTGCCGCGTCGTAGCCGTAGTCGTCCGAGCCGATGCCTGCGAGCAGATCATTCCAGGTCTGTTCGTCGAGAGCGATGGGCAGAATGTTTGAGCGTGCGTTGCTGTCTTCGTCGATGCGAAATCCGCCACCAGGGAAGATTGCGGCGACAGACCGGGTCGACAGGGACGCATCTTTTCGTCCAATCACGGGACCGAAGAACAATGGCAGCGGACCGTCGACCGTGACTCCGTTGACGTCTTTTGCTTCGCCTCGGTCCCGATGCGCGACGACTTCAATCAGTGTGTAGGGAGTCACGCCCCAGTTAGTCTCCCACTTTCCAGCTGCATCGTCCCACTGAAGCTGGCCGAAGCGAACGTCGTTGATTTCGTCGATGTAAACGCTGTCCAGTTCGCCGGCAGGATTCAGAGAGGCGAGCGCATCAGCGACGTGCCGCGCTGCTGTTGCGGTGTCTTCAGGACTGCTGACGGGACCAATGCCAACGCCGTTCTGCAGTTCCTGAGCGCCACCGAGTGCCGCCGAGTCAGCTGCGTTCTGCAGTTCGGCCTTTGTCAGCGCAATAAAGCCAAGGTCGATCGTGAATGAGGTGAAGGCAAAGATGAGCACCAGAGTGGCGGCGGCAAGGACGACAATGCTTCCACGTTGTTTCCGGCTGGTGCTGGTATTCTTTGACTGGCTTTTGAAGTGAATGAGACGTCTCATGCTTCGGTCTCTTGTGATGGATATCGGGGATGAGGGAACCGCGCAAACGCGGTTGTTACTCAGGAATGTGTTCGTG
>JAPOLP010000002.1 GCA_029977045.1 Planctomycetota bacterium | reverse complement strand
TCCGTTCAGTCACTTCAATCAATTTGCTCAGTCGGAACGGAATGAATTCCGTTCTACGTGTCGTCAGGTCAGCAGGTCGAGAAACCCGCGCATTTCGGCTTCGTTGTGTGCATCGCCGATTCGCTGAGCTGCCGCGATGCCTGCCTCGATGACCTCGCGGGCTTCTTCGGGCTCGCCGTCTCTTGCCAGCAACTGAGCCCGCTGAAAGTACGCACCAACGTAATCCGGGTCTGACTCGTTGATTGCGGCAAGCAGCGAGATGGCCTCATCGATATCGCCTTCGCCAGCCGTCGCCATGGCCAGTGCGTACCGCAGGAAGACGTCTCCGGGATTTGCCTCCAGCATGGTTTCGAGCTGCTTCCGGTCTGCCATCGTGTGAACCTGTGCGGGTTGTAGGGATTCCGGACTGCCAACTTCTGGCTTCAGTCAAAGTCGCGATCGCTTCGCATTCGCCCGGAAACGATTCGAGCGCGCGGCGATTGTGACGATTGCTGTTTGATGGGCAAGCCGTGCCCGTGCACCCAGGACCACTCGAAGAAGCTGGTCCTCTGCCACTTGAGCGATCGTTTGCCGGAGCAACGCGGAAATCAGTCTTCAGGTTTGACTGACCGGCAAACTCGCTCGCGAATCTGCGGAGGTCCGTTCAGGCAAGCTGTGCGAGGGCGGACGCGGACGTTCAAGCACAGGCGGTTGTCGCGCCGATGGTGCACCCTGCGGGGAAATGATGCGCCGCGATCCGACCAGGGCGATGGAACGCACTGTGTGAGTCGGAGTTCGTCTGTCGATCAGCAACCGATACGCCTACATGATGAACCGATTCATCCAGCTCGGACTGTGTGCCTTCGCACTCACACTTCCAGTACAGGAAGTCGATGCCGCGTCGTCTGCTCGCGAAACGCCCGTCGTTCGTGCAATTCGCCGCGTCGAGACGGCCGTCGCCAATATCCACAGCGAAAAGACCGCTGACGATTCCGGCGGGCTGTTCTCGATCGAGCGGAACCGCAAGATCAACGGCATGGGCACCGGGATCATCATCGACGAGCGTGGCTACATCGTCACAAATCATCACGTCGTTGATGGTGTCGACTCCCTGCGAGTCACTCTGCGGGACGGTTCGGCATACACCGCTCAGGTGGTTTCGTACGATCGCAAGCACGATCTGGCGATCATCAAGATCAACGCTTCGCGAACGCTGGACGTGATGCCGCTGGGCACGTCGTCGGACCTGATGCTCGGTGAGACCGTCATCGCGGTCGGAAACGCTTACGGCTACGAGAACTCGATGACCGGCGGGCTGATCAGCCAGTTGTCGCGAGACGTCGACGTCAACGAAAAGCAGTCCTACAAGAACCTGATCCAGACCGACGCGAGCATCAATCCGGGTAACAGCGGTGGTCCGCTGATCAATCTCGATGGCGAAGTGATCGGCATTAACGTCGCCATTCGCGCTGGTGCGCAGCGGATCGGCTTCGCGATTCCAATCGACGACGCTCGCAAGATCATCGCTCAGCTGCTGAGCGTCGAGAAACTCAGCCATACCTGGCACGGCGTCGTCGGCACGGATATCAAGTCCGGATCGCTGCGGCAGTTCGTGATTGACCAGACCGTCGCCAGCAGTCCTGGTGCTCAGGCTGGCCTGCAGCCCGGCGACATCGTCGTCAAGGCGGGCGGTGTTGACGTCATCGATGCCGCGGACTTTGAACGAGCCTGTCTGGGCAAGAAGCCAGGCGAAGTGATCCCCGTCGTTGTGAAACGCGGCGAGGAAACGGCTGACGTCACAATGACTCTCACCCATGTTTCCGGTCGCCAGTCGTTCGGCACGATCGTTCGAGCAAACAACTCGGACAACAACGGAGCCAACGATCGCTTCTGGCAGATGTTCGGAATGCGGCTCGACAAACTGGCGAACTCGAAAGGGACGCTGTCCGGTTCTCGGTACCGTGGCGGAATGCGAGTCACTTCAGTTCGTGCGAACGGCCCGGCTGCTCTGAACGGCATTCAGGAAGGCGATGTTCTGGTCGGCCTGCACGTCTGGGAAACGGTGAGCTTCGAGAACGTCAGCTACGTCGCCGATCACCCGCAGCTGAAGTCGTTCTCGCCGCTGAAGTTCTACGTGCTGCGTGGGGAAGAAACGCTCTGGGGTCACCTGCCCGTAACTGCTCAGTAATAGCAGGCACGTCAATTCTCCCGTTCGATCGAGGCGACCGAGCCTTAGTGCTTGTGCTGTTGTGACCAGGGGTTGCTGCCGTAGGCTCGCCCCTGGTTGAGGAACTTGTCGTAGCGGTCTTCGGCGGTTTTGCGGCGGCTCTTTTTGCTGGCCTGCTCTCGCTTCCAGGATGTGGCTCGCTTCCAGCGGACGAACGTCCGGAACATCTCGATCATCGCGATGACGCCGATGACGCCGATGACGATCGCCACCCAGCCGTACGTTGACCACGAGACGGTTCCGGTGAAGTCATTGAACAGGTACGTGCCGCCCAGTCCCAACGCGACGATCGACAGGCCGCAGTCGACCCACATCTTGCGGCTGAGACGTCGCTGTGTGTGTTCGGTCAGTGCGTTCCGGGCGGACTCATTGGCGACGTCGCGTAGAGAGGTCATGGCCAGACGACGAGCCAGCTCGCGGCTCTTTTCGCGGCGTTTCGAGTTGGCATCTGACTCTTCGATGTTCGCTCCCCGCACTTCCGAGCGATCGATTTCGGGGGCCGACGGCTCGACGGCCTTCGCCCATTCCGGTTCGACGATTTCCACCGGTTCGTGGATCGAGTGGTCTTGCTCATCCTCTGCGGAGTCGGCGGCAGCTTCCTCATCAGCCTGAGCCTCTGTGTCAGGCTCTTCAGCTTTGACGAAATCAGGAGCGTCGTCGATAGCTCGCTTTTCCTCCTCGTCTCGGTTGATTCCGAACATCGATGACAGGATCGAGCGGTACTGCTTCGCTTCGTCCTCTTCGTTCTCCGCGTCTTCCTTCACCTTGCTGGCCAGTTTGGTGATTTCCACCGGTTTGGCCTTCGTTGCCTTCTTCTTCTTTCGCCGACGCCGCGAGCGGAAGAAGCCGCGCGGCCGTTCGTCTTCCTCGTCGTCGTCCAGTTCTTCAAGTGCCCGCTGAGCCTCCTCGCGCTGTTGGGCGAGTTCTTCCCGTTCGTGACGCAGGGCTTCGACTTCTGCCTCGACTTCCTCAATGCGTTCCGTCAGCGAATCGTCTTCAGAATCGACCAGCGAGTCGTCAGCTCCGAACTGCAGCTCGGATTCGTCGAAGTCCAGGTCCAGTGCGTACTCGATCGAATCGTCATCACTGACAATCGGTCGGAAGGCAGTAACACTTCTGGCCTGTTCGCGTGCCAGCTGTTCGCGGACGTGCGAGAGCTGCGTGACCATCGCCGAGAGCTGCTGCCGTTCGATGTTTCGCGCCCGGCGTTCGTGGGTGAGTTCCTGCATCGCCAGTTCAAAGCGGCCTTCCGGGTTGTCCTCCCCGGTTTCCATCAGCTCGCGGTTGAGCGAATCGCGGCGGCGGTCCAGTTCAGCACGCTCGGACAGCAGGCCTTCCAGCTGTCGCGACATGACCGCAATCTGAGCCTGCAGACCTTCGCGATTCGCTTCGAGTGATCGCGTCGCGCCCTTGATTTCCGCTTCGCGCTGGACGAGAGCCCGCTGCTGATCGCCGAGACGCCGGCGTTCCAGAGCAAGCCGCTGACGCAACTGCAGCAGTTCCGACTGACCGCTCTGGAAGCGTGATTCGACTGTCCTCAACTGAACTCGCTCACCTTCGCGAAGCTGCCGTTCCTGGTGTAGTTCGTCGAGTGCCGCTTCAAGGCGAATGGCCAGGTCGCCGGCCCGCCGGCTCACTGCACTGCTGTTCGACACGAGTTTCTCGCGTTCGGTGTCGAGCTTCTGCCAGTCGCCTTTGAGCTTCTCTCGACCGAGCCCGATCGTCGACCGCAGGGCTTCGAGTTCCTGGCGTTCGAGTTCGATTTCCTCTCGCCACCGGGTGAGGTCCATCTCGCGCTGCGAAAGCTGCACCTTAAGAGTCGACAGTTCGTCTTCCCGAGCGGCCACTCCGAGCCGGTACGACTGGACCTGTTCGGATTCCGTCGCGACACCGTGTCGCGCGGTTGCGATCTGAGCTCGTTCCGCCGCCAGCTGGCGTTCCAGCTCGGCGATACGTCCGCGTTCGGAATCGCGGTCCTGGCGTTCGGTTTCCAGTTCCCGCAGTGCCGCTTCCACCCGTTCCAGAAGCTGCTGCTGAGCTTCGTCGGGTTCGGCGTCGCCCGTCATGATCTTCTGTTCGAGTTCCGTGATGCGGCGACGATCGGCATCGCGTTGCTCGCGTTCCACCTGCAGTTCACGGAGTGACTCTTCCAGCCGGGCCGTCAGCTCGACTTCTTTCTCTGCCAGGCTGTTGTGCTGCTCGGCGAGTTCGACCCTGCCGGATTCCAGCTTGTGTCGTTCGGTGCGAACGTCGGCACATTCGCGGTTCAGTTCGCCGAGCCGCGACTGCATGGCCTCGCGATCGTCATTGATAGCGATCTTCGCGTCACCCAGCTGCGACTCCAGCATTGTGAGCTTCTTCTTGAGCGCGTCGACGTGCTGCCGGTCGGCGACAACTTCCGCCCGCTCAGTATCCACACGAGCGAGGTCGGCGTCGATCCGCGTCTTTTCGGCTTCCAGCTTCGCCTGCTGAGACTCGACCTTTGCCTGTTCGAGCGCCAGGCGGGCACGTTCAGCCGAGACCTCAACCTTTTCACTTTCCAGTTCGCTTTGCAGTTCCGTGATCTGGTCGCGCTGCACTTTCAGCTCGCTGGCGTCCTGCTGGAACAGTTCGCGTTCGGCGTCTAGCTCCTCGCGAGCGGTCGCCAGTTCGCGTTCCTTCTCGTCCAGGCAATCACGCTGTGCGTCGAGCTTCTGCAGTTCGGAATCGAGCTGTGCCTCGCGGAGTTCGACTTCCGCCCGCTGAGCTTCCAGCTGCTCGATTTCCTCGAACAGTTTTTCCTGCTCGGATTCGAGTGCTGTCTCACGCCGGGCGATCGCAGCTTCCAGCTCGTCAACTTCCAGCTGCCGCTGATCGATCTCGGCAGTCTTTGTCGCCAGTTCCTCGGCCTTTTCTTTGAGCGAGACTTTCTCTGCCGCCAGAGCCGCCTGCTGTTCCTCAAGCGCTGCCAGTTCCTCGTCGATCCGCTGCCGCTGCTCGGCGATCGCTGTTCGTTCGGTGTCGAGCTGTTCGCGGTCTTCGTCGAGCTGCCGCTTCGAGCGGTTCAGTTCTGCGGTATCGTTGGCCAGAACGTCGCGTTCCTCGTCGAGCTTCTTGCGGTCCTCCTCGACCTGCATCCGTCCGAGTTCCAGGTCTTCTTCGCGGTCGCGGAGATCCTGTTCGCGTTCGGCGATATCGTGCTCGAGCCGCCGCTTTGTGGCGTCAAACTCGGCCTGGGCCTCGTCAAGTTCCGTCTGCAGTTCGAGCAGTCGCTGCGATTCGCCTGTGACGCGCTGCCGTTCCTCGGCCAACTTCGCTTCGAGTGACGCTCGGCGTTGCTCGAACTCCTGCTGCTCGCGTTCGAGGTCCCGACGCGTCTGCTCCGCCTCTTCCTGCAGTCGTGCGAATTCGACGCGGCCCGCCGCGCGGACTTCGTCTTCGTCGAGCAACTCCTCGCGCCGTCGTTCAACGTCCTCCTGATCCTGCTCCAGCGATCGCCGAGCACCTTCGAGTTCCTGCTCCCGGGCGGTCAGTTCATCGCGCTGAGTATCGAGATCTGACTGCTGTGCCGACACTGCCTGGCGATCAAACTCCAGCCGTTCAACCTCCTGCGCAAGGTCGTCCTGCTTTGCCTGCAGCCCTGCTTCAAGGTCTTCGATTTCGCGTTGCCGATCGGCCAGTACGGCCATGCGATGATCGAATTCCTGACGACTGGCGTCCAGTTGCTGGCGTTCAACTTCCAGCCTCTGCAGGTCGCCTTCGATTTCCTCACGCTGCTGCTGAAGCTGTACTTCCTCGACGTGATACGCTTCCCTGGCAGCGTCGATGGCTGACTTCTCGACACCGGCCCGCTGCTGTTCTTCCGCCAGCTCGCGACGAAGCGTGTCGAGCTTCGCTTCCTGCTCACGCATTTCGGCCTGAGCTTCCTGATACTTTTTGCGATCTCGTTCGAGCCGCTCGCGGTCGGCCTTCAGCGACGCGTGGTAGTCGTCGAGTGCTGACTGAGCCGTTCTGTATGCCTGCGACTTTTCTTCGAGCTTCGCCTTTTCGCTGGCCAGCTTCTCCTCTCGCTGCCGCAATTCGTCCTGCTGCGCGTCGATCTCGTTACGTTCGCGAGCGACCTCGTCGCGCTGCTCGTTCAGCAGATCCTGCTCGGCCTGCAGCTGCGCTCGGTTCTGCTCGAACTCGCGCTGAGCCTCCTCAAGCTTCGATTGCTCGTCCTGGCAGCGGGCCAATTGGACGGTCAGTTCGGAGCGTTCGTCATTGATCCGCAGCTCGTTCTGCTTTAGACGCTCGTCGAATTCCGCCAGCCGCGACTGCTCGGCATCGAACTCTTCGCGGGCAGTCTCGAACTTCGATCGCTCGGCCCGCAGGTTGGAGATCTGCTGTTCGAGGTCGCGGCGTTCCTGAGCGAGTTGCGAGGATTCTTCCTGCAGGCGAATTTCGTCCTGCACGATCTTCTGTCGCGTCGCCTCGACATCGTCTTCGGTCGAGGATGCCCTCTCAGCGAGTTCCTGCACGACGGCCCGCTGTCGTTTGAGTTCCTCTCGCTCTTTTTCCGTCCGCTGTTCCGACTCCTGAATCTGCTCGCGGAGTTCAGCGAGTTCGCGTTCGCGGCGTTCGATCTGCCGTTCGCGCTGCCGCAGTTCGTCCGTCTTCCGACGCGACTCTTCTTCGACTTCCTTCAGTCGCAGCTGGATGTCATCCGCGTCGTGATGCGACTTCTCCTCGCAATCCCGCTGCTTCTGTTCGAGCTGCCGTCGCAGGTCGGACAGTTCGTCCTGCTCTTCGCGGATGGATTTCTCCATGGTGTCCGCGCGGAGAATTCGGTTTCGCAACGACTCTGACTGCTGGTCGAGGTCTCGTTGCCGGTCCTCGACCTCCTGCTCGCGACGTTTCAGCGTGTCTTCCAGGTCGCGAGTCTTCTGCTGCAGTTCGCGTTCGCGGCGATCCATTTCGTCCCGCAGCGATTCGACCCGCAGTTCCTTCGAGTCGAAGTCCTTGCGCTGAGACTGCAGATCCGCTTCCTGTGCCCGGATCTTCTCTTCGCGTTCAGCGAGATCCGCTTTCTGCTGCTGCAGGCGTGTTTCCAGGTCCAGCAGCCAGTGCTCCTGCGAGGACGCGTCGACCGATTTGCGTTCGGCTTCGTTGAGCTGCTTGAGCAGGTCGCGCTCGCGTTCGCTGACTTCACGAGCTCGCCGCGTCAGAAACTCTTCCTTCCGCGACGCTTCGGTTAGCCGGGTTTCCAGCGAGTTGCGTTGCGATTCGAGCTGCTCTTCCCACTGGGCGATGTCGCGGTTGTACCGCTCGATCTGATCCTTGAGCGTCGATTCGCGCAGCCGCAGCGAGTCCGCCAGTCGCGTCAGCTGCTTGCGGTAGGCTTCGTGTTCGAGGTTGTCGCCGTCGAGTGCCCCGGCCTGTTCGGTCAGCTGCAGCAATTGCTGGTCGAGTTCCTGCTCGCGTGACCGCAGCGACTCCTCCTGATCAGCAAGCCGGCGTTCCCGGTCGCCAATGCGTTTGAGCTGAGCCCGCGCTTCGTCGCGTTCGACGGAAACTGCCCGCTGGCGTTCCTCGAACGAACGCTGCTGTTCGGCGAGGTCGTCCCGCTGCTGGTCGATCTCCCGTCGCAGGCGTTCCAGATCGTCGCGTTCCGCATCAAGCAGTTGCCGGGTGGAATTGCGATCCTCATCGGACAGACTCGACGATTCGTCATGCAGGCGGTCGCGCATTCGTTCGAGCGATTCCCGCTGTTGTCGCAGTTCCTTTTCTCGCTGCTCGAACTCGCGCTTGCGGTCGTCAATCTCGCCCTGCTGGCGCGCGTACTGGCTGCGGAGTCGGTCGAGTTCGCCCTTCGTCCGCTGAAACTCGTCGCGCTGATGTTCGAGTTCCAGTTCCTGATTGGCGATGTCCGCACGACGGCGGTCGAGCAGGCGTTCCTGGTTCCGCAGGTCGTGCTCGCGGCTGGCCTGACTGTCACGGACGCACTGCAGTTCAGCACGTAACCGTTCGATTTCTTCGCGTTCGTTCTTGAGTTCGTCATCGCTGCCGGCCAGCGAGAGGAGTTGCGCGTCGAGTTCTCGTGCCGCCGTCACGTTGACGTCGCGCGTCGAGAGTTCGGAGAGCTTGTCTTCCAGCTCGCGGAAGCGGTCATCGAGTTCCTGTTCGCGTGAACGCAGTTCCTGCTCGCGTGAATCGAGTTCGGTCGCTTCGTGCTGCAGGCGGTTCTGCTGCTGAGCGATCTGTTCGCGTTGACGCTCAAGCAGCCAGTCATCCTCGGTGGCTTCGGAGGGAACGCCAGCGTTCCCGCTGCTTCCGATCGCCTGATCGATCTCTTCGGGACGGGCGAGGCGGAGACGAAACTCAGCCGGCCCGATCGCGAGGCGGTCGCGCTCAGTCAGCTCGACGGTTTCGCGAACCGGGCGGTCGTTCAGCCAGGTGCTCTCGCCGAACTCTTTCAGAGTCGTGCTGTTCGGCCCGGAGACAATCAGGCAGTGCTGCGGCAGGATGCCCTGCGTTCGAACGGTCAGAGTACAGGCCCGTGAAGACCCGATTGTGCACTGCGTTCCCGGCAGCAGCAGGATCGAGCTGAGCCCCAGGTGCTGCTGCATCGGCTCGATGATGAGCACGTCGCGCACCGGACGGACGGAACGAACCAGAGAACCCGAACTTGTGAACTGATCTGCCATACCGACTTCCCAACTGACATCGTTGACTCGGTCCGCTGTGGCCGGTGTCGCCAGAAGTGGCAGCAGCTCGGGATCACAGCGCAATTGCGGCGGAAAGACTTCGCCGTCATGGCATATACCCGCGCCGAAAAGGGAGTCAAAAAACGGGTGGCTGGCTCATCGATAAAGGCGAAAACCGCTGAACCATCGGCACGATCACTCCCGCCGTACCGCGAGTGGCAGCCTGGTGAACGCCGGAAACACGATGCTGCGATCTGGCATCAGGTGTCCTAACGCGACACCCCTGTTACCGGTACCTGAGCGACCGGTGTTGCCTGGCCTGAATCGATCTCAATCGGCTGTGTGGGCTCAATCTCCTGAGCGGCAGGTTCGACCTGCGATGCTTTCCAGCGGCCAATCAGATGGCCGGGAACAACGCAGGCGGCAGTCACGACGAGGCCGTCCGGCGATGGCACCAGGTTGCTGATCTGCCCGGCGACGTGTGATCCGTAGGCCGGGTACAGGATCTTATAGGCTGCCTGCTGTTCGTCGGTGCGGCCTTCGGAAGCGAGGTAGCTCAGCACGTCGCTGGTCGCGATTTCCTCGTGCCGCAGCGCGACGCCAGGTAACAGATATGCCGCTGCCCAGCTGCCTTTGTACGTTCGCTGCGAAAAATCTTTCGCGTGTCCGGCTTCGTGCAGTGCGATCGCTGGATGGTCGGAGTAGATGTTGATCGTGTTCGTAAACGGGTTGTAGTGGTCCCCGCCGATGATCCGACCGGGCAGGATGGTGTAGCCCAGCGTCGCGAGCGTTCCGAGCGTGTATCTCCAGCCGGGACCAACCGACTTGTTCCCCCGCAGTTGCCGCCACTCGTCCAGCGGAGCGTACTGGTTCAGCCGCACTTTGACGTGGTCAAGCTCGTTGGCAGCGAGGTACTCCTGCAGCGATTGCTCGGTCGCGTGCGACACGGAGTGGTTATCCACGCGATCGGAGAGCAGCATCACCTTTGACGGAAATCCAACGATCCAGCCGATGGCGTCGACGACAGGAATCGGTCGTCCTCGTTCGATCTGCTCTTCATCGTCCCGCAGAGGAAGATCGTTCTGCGTGATCGCCCGGGAACCGTAGTCGTAACCCGGTGAGACGCAGCCTGAGAGCAGTCCAGCGAGGACGAGTACGAACGATTCGACTCTCCATCGCGAAGCGATGGCAGACAGTAGCCGGGGGTCGGAACGCAGCGCAGACCCCCGGAAGACTGACCACGATCGCATCCTGACGGGATGCCAGAGTCGATCACCACTGGCTGGCATCCCTCCAGGATGCGACGGCATTGTTTGCTCTGAAACCGGGGGTCTGCGCTGCGCTCCGATACCCCGGCCACTATCTTTGATCCCTTCGAGATCACCGCAGGCGGCAACAGGGATCGGCTTCATTTGGCATGAGCCACGGCGTTCAGAACGGTCTGCTGGTAGTCGCGAAACGAGACCCACTTGATATCAGGGTTCTCCAACTGCTCTTCCCAGTGATGAATGAACTGTCGCTCCTGGGTCTGGAATCCCCACTCGAAGCGGTGTCGGGCTTCGAGGATCCATGGTCGGTCGAACGCGACGTTGACCTTGACGTTCAGGGGGATCAGGTGGCGGCGACGCAGGCTGCGGTTCAGCTCCAGTCGCGGGTTGGGAAACTGGCTACGTGGATGCAGCACGTAGTTCAGCCGGGCGGCCCAGTCTGCGAACTCCAGATACTCGTCGGTCGCTTCCTCGACCTGAGCTTTCCCGCAGTTCACCTGATACGAATACTGCGGGCTGTCGAGTTTCAGGTGCTTCGAGGCCTCTGTGAATTCTTCGTTGAAGTCCGGGCTGAGCTGAAACTTCAGTGGTCCGACGACGGTTCGAGCGTCCGCCTCGTTTCGGTCTTCGAGCCGTTTGACGTAGTTGAAAGTTTCGTCGCGGGCACTGTCGAGCAACTGCTGGATCTGCTCGAACGTGACAGTCGTCGCGACTCGGCGCTTACCGTTGAAGAGGATGAACCGCTGGTGAGCAGGTTCAAAGACGGTGACCTCACCGACGGCGGGCAGCCAGTCGAAGACCTTACCGGCGTGGAACAGCGTGATGCTCGTCGCGACGACTTCCTCCTGCGGTTCGCCCGGCGCTGCGTTGGGCACCGGCTGTACGACTTTCGTCGTTACGCTGAACTGCTGCGCGAGGCTCGTCGAAAACGAGAGCGCCACGGTGAGCAGGGCGAGGCTAAGGCGGATTCGGTTGTGACGTTGCATGAGCTTCGACTCCGGTCGAAGTTGAGGTCAGGTCAGATCAGCCAGCGTGACGGGCGCGCCGCCGAGCTGTTCACTTTTCAGAGCCGCCGTGATGAACCTCACGACGGCCAGGCTGGATTCCAGTGGGACGGCGGGCGTGCCGGTTTCGACCGAGCGAACGATCGCCTGCAGCAGGTTTCGATAGGCGAACCGTGTCGACACCGGTCCCGAAGCGACTCCGTTTTCGCAGAAGGCCGCAAAGCCATACGCAGTCGAACCCGTCCGTGAGCCGCGAACCGTGCCGAGACGTCCGTCGGCCCAGCGTCCGGTCACAACTTCCGCACCGTCGTTGCTGATGGCCGAGACGCTTTCACAATCCGGACCGAGCAGTTCGATCAGCAGTTCGACACAGTGAATTCCGTAATGGAACAGGCCGGGGTTTTTGTCGGCTCGTTTCGCCGGGCCGTAGGTGATCAGACCGTGCAGGTCGCCCCAGGTCGGGCTGCTGCGGAAGTCGACGACTTCCTGCGAGAATCGCAGGCCGGACGAGCTGAAACACAGCGTGTTGTGGTCGGCGGCGAGACTCGCGATTGCCTGAGCATCGGCGAGCGAACAGGTGAATGGTTTGTCGACAAACGTCGGCAGCCCGGCTTCGAGGAATGGTCGGGCACGTTCGAGATGCGCCGCTCCACAAAGCGACAGAACGAGGACGACGTCGACGTTTCCGATCAGGTCGGTCGGTTCCGCGACAAAGGGGATCTCCAGTTGCTGCAGTTCGGCGCGGAAGCCGGGAATCCGTTCGGGAGCCATCAACGACTCACCGCACCAGACGGCCTCGATGCGCGCACCGTCAACGAACTGATCGCGGTCGACGCCGGCCTGATTGAGGCGGCGCGCGAACTCGATGCAGTGCGACGAATCACAGTCGACAATGCCGACGCGCAACATGGAGTAATTAGTGATTTCAGACGGGCCGGGCGCAGCTCGAAATCAGTGGCGAAACCGCCGAACGAACAGCAAACGGTGTGAGGAGGGAAACGCAGCCTGAGGTGTCCGCAGCGGCAAACTGAGCACACGAATCGGCTGAGAATTCGACGCGGCAGCAGGCAGGAGAAGTGACTCAACGTGAGGATGTGCGGCCAGAAAGACCGCGAAGGGAGCGGGACGATAGCCCGAACGCTGATTTCGGAGCAATGCGGGTTCCGGGGCGGGAGATCGCCGGTTGTCGCACCTTGCCAGTTGGGCGGTCGACCGGCAGACTTCCGCGTCGGAAGCCGTGACTTGACCACCAATTGTCCAATCGACGCCGCAGGGCGAAACATCTCATGAGTGCGAACGTTCGCGAGGAAATCGAGTCGCTGAGCCGCGAGCTGGAGCGGCATAACCGGCTGTACTATGTCGAGGCTCGGCCCGAGATTTCGGACCTCGAATACGACCAGTTGATGAAGCGGCTGGAAGCTCTGGAAGCTGAGCATCCCGACCTGGCATTGCCGGACAGCCCGACACAGAAGGTCGGCGGCACTCCGATCGACGGCTTCACGACGATCGAACATCGCGTCCCGATGATCTCGATCGACAATGTGTACGACGAGCCGGCACTCCGAGAATTCGACGCCCGCGTCCGCAGGCTGCTCGACGGTCAGCCCGAATACACCATCGAGTACAAGATCGACGGCGTCGCGCTCGCACTGATCTACGAGAACGGGCACCTGACTCAGGCCGTGACTCGCGGTGACGGACGGGTCGGCGACGACGTGACGCACAACGCGCGAACGATCGGCGGCGTGCCGCTGCGGCTGAACTCGGACAATCCGCCTGCCGTTCTGGAGATTCGCGGCGAGGCGTACATCGCGAACTCGGACTTCGCGCACATCCGGGCCGAACAGGAACGCGAAGGCGAGCAGCCGTTTGCGAATCCCCGCAACGCGACGGCAGGCGCGCTCAAGACGCTCGACCCGAAAGTCTGCGCAAAGCGGCGGCTGCGGTTCTTCGCGCACGGGATCGGATACACCGAGGGCATCTCACACGAGAAGCACACCGACTATCTGGAAGACCTGCGGTCACTCGGCGTGCCGACCAGTCCGGGGACGGTCGCTTTTCCCGATATCGACACGCTGCTCGAACACGCTCAGTCGATGATGGAGTCCCTGCACGAACTCGATTTCGAGGTCGACGGACTGGTCATCAAGGTCAACAACTTCGCCCAGCGCGACACACTCGGCTTTACCAGCAAGGCCCCACGCTGGGTCATCGCCTACAAGTGGGAACGCTACGAAGGCACATCGCGAGTCGAGAGCATCGGCATTCAAGTCGGTAAGACGGGAGCGCTTACGCCGGTTGCGCATCTCGAACCGGTCGAGATCGCCGGAACGACGGTGTCGCGGTCGAGCCTGCATAACCGGGACGAGATTAACCGTCTGGGTATCTGCATTGGTGACTGGGTGGTCGTCGAGAAAGCCGGCAAGATCATTCAGCACGTTGTCCGTGTCGAGGAACATCGCCGCGACGGGTCGGAAGTTCCCTTCGAGTTCCCGACGCGCTGTCCCGAGTGCGAGTCAGATGTCGTGCAGGACGAAGGCGGCGTTTATATCCGCTGCCAGAATCCCAGTTGTCCGGCGCAGTTACGTGAATCGCTGCGGTTCTTTGCGTCACGATCGGCAATGGACGTTGACGGCCTCGGCATCAAGCTGATCGAGCAATTGCTCGACGCCGGCCTGCTGTCCAGCCTCGCGGACATCTACCGTCTGCGGGATCGCCGCGATGCGATCCTCGCCCTGCCTCGAGTTGGTGAGAAGTCGGTCGACAACCTGCTGGCGGCAATTGAGACGACGAAAGAGCGACCGCTCTGGCGCCTGTTGGTTGGTTTGAACATCCGGCACGTCGGAAGCCGGCTGGCGCAGGTGCTCGCGACGAAGTTCGGGATCGTCGACGCGATCATGGAGCAGTCTGTCGAAGCACTCGCGGCTGTCGACGAAGTCGGCCCGATCATCGCCGAGTCCGTGCACGCGTTTTTCAGCTCCGAAGTCGGTCGGCGAACGATCGACGAACTTCGAGAGCTGGGCCTCAATATGGGCGAGGCGGTTCCGGAAGGCGAAGCCGTCACCGAACAGAAGCTCGCCGGGCTGACGGTTGTCGTGACGGGAACGCTCGAAAGATTCAAGCGGGACGAGATTAAAGAGCTGATCCAGCAGCACGGCGGGCGGGCGTCGGGCAGCGTGTCGAAGAAGACAAGCTTCGTTGTCGCAGGCGCAGAAGCCGGGAGTAAGCTGACGAAGGCGCAGGAACTTGGTATTGAGGTTCTGACGGAAGATGAATTCGTGGCTCGGATCAGCACCGACTGATCACACCGAGCGCAGACGCGGGTCCGCAATCAAACCCTGCTTCGTCGAGAACGTCACATGGCCAGGAGAAAACCCCGATCGGAACTGCCCATCATCGGCTGGCGGGAGTGGGTCACTCTGCCAGGCCTCCAGATTGAGGCGGTGAAAGCAAAAATCGACACAGGTGCCAGAACGTCGTGTCTGCACGCGGTCCGAGTGAAGACGTTCGACCGGGACGGACGAACGTTCGTTACGTTCGCGGTGCACCCGCTGCAGAAAAACTCAAAGGTGACCGTTGAAGCCGAGGCGGAAGTCGTCGAGTTTCGTGACATTCGCAGTTCCAACGGCCATGTGTCGAGAAGACCGGTCATCGTGACGCCGGTCTCGGTGCTCGGGCAGACATGGGACGTTGAACTGACGCTGGCCAATCGGGACGAGATGGGATTTCGGATGCTGCTGGGCCGCGAAGCACTCCGCGAACGTTTTCTGGTCGACTCAGGACGTTCGTTTGCCGGTGGCAAACCTGCGGGCTCAAAGGCCCGTCAGAAGAAAAAACAATGACCGCCTCGGACGAAAAGTTTTGTCGAGGCGTTGGAGCACTCTTAAATGAAGTTGGGTATTCTGTCGTGCAGTCCGAGTTGTTACAGCAGCACTCGATTGAGAGACGCGGCCGAACATCGTGGGCACAAGGTCCGCGTGCTGAACACTCTGAAGTTCGCGATCGATCTCGAAGAAGGCGAACCGGATCTCTACTTCCGTTCGAAACATCTCAGCCACTACGACGCCGTGCTGCCTCGTATCGGAGCATCGATCACGTACTTCGGCACGGCTGTCGTCAGGCAGTTCGAGCAGATGGACGTCTTCACGGCGAACTCGTCAGCGGGCATTGCGAACTCGCGGGACAAGCTTCGCAGCCTGCAGATTCTCAGCAAACACAACATTGGGATCCCGCAGACGACGTTCGTCCGCGATCACAAGGACATCCTGCCGGCGATTGAACGGGTCGGCGGCGCTCCGGTCATCATCAAACTGCTGGAAGGTACTCAGGGTGTCGGTGTAATTCTTGCCGACACGGTCAAGATTGCCGAGGCGATCATCGAGACGCTGCACAGCACGCGACAGAACGTGCTTGTCCAGAAGTTCGTCGCCGAGAGCCGCGGGCGGGATATCCGGGCGCTGGTTGTTGGCGACCAGGTCGTCGCGTCGATGCGGCGAGTGGCTCAGGGGCAGGAGTTTCGCAGCAACGTTCATCGAGGTGGTAAGACCGAGCCGGTCGAACTTGATGACCATCAGCGCGAGACTGCCGTGCGTGCGGCGCAGATCATGGGGCTGAAGATTGCCGGCGTCGACATGCTTGAAGGCCAGGACGGCCCGCAGATCATCGAGGTCAATTCATCGCCGGGGCTGCAGGGAATCGAGACCGCAACGCAGCTCGATATTGCGGGGGCCATCGTTGACTATATTGCTGCTCAGGTTGATTTTCCGGAGATCGATGTCCGGCAGCGTCTGACTGTCAGCCGCGGCTACGGTGTCGCCGAACTGCATGTGCCCGAGGGGTCGGAATTTGTCGGGCGGACGATCGCTGATTCGGGACTGCGCGACCGCGACATCAACGTGCTGACGCTGCATCGAGGGACGACGGTCATTCCGAATCCGAAGTCCGACCGGGCGCTGGAAGCTGGTGATCGGCTGCTTTGTTTTGGAAGGCTGGAGGCCATGCGCGGCATGATTCCGGGCCGAGTTCAGCGCAAGCGCCGGCTGAAGGTCCTTGATCTTCCTGATGAAGCAGGAGAACTCGGTGCCGATCACCCTCGAGGATACTACGAACCCGATCCGCCGCATGAGGAAGAGCGCTGATGTGGCGCGGGAAGTGAGATCGGCTATGACCCGGGAATTGCGGTCGATTGCTGAATGGAATGATGTGACGATCGCGCCGGGCGAGCAGCACGTCGTCGAACTGGCGGTTGGCGAGAGTTTCAGCGGTATGTCGCTGCGAATTCCGCTGTCAATCCGGCGGGCTGTCGAGGACGGGCCGGTCGTTTTCGTGACGGCTGCGTTGCACGGTGATGAGCTGAATGGCACTGGAGCTGTCCGGCAGCTTGTTCAGGACCACGAACTGAAACTGACGCGTGGATCACTGATTCTGGTACCCGTGCTGAATCTGCCGGGATTTGAACGACACTCCAGGTATCTCCCCGACCGTCGTGACCTGAATCGCTGCTTCCCAGGGTCAGCCAGTGGAAGCCTCGCCGGGCGGATGGCCAGGACGGTCTTCGACGAGATTGTTGCTCGCAGTGACTTCGGAATCGATCTGCACACGGCGGCGATTCGACGGACCAACTATCCCAGCGTGCGAGCCGACCTGTCATTGCCGGCACTCAAGAAGATTGCGACTGCGTTTGGGACGGAGATTCTGCTGGACGGCAAGGGGCCGAAAGGAGCGTTGCGGCGAGAAGCGACTCGCGCGGGCTGTCCAACGATCGTGATGGAAGGCGGCGAGGTCTGGAAAGTTGAGCCGACGATTGTCGAATCCGCATTGCGCGGCATCAGAAACGTACTTCGCTCGCTCGACATGCTGGACGGAGAGCAGGAACGACCGACGTATCAGGTGACGGCCAGGAAGACGAGCTGGATCCGCGCTGATCGCGGCGGCTTCCTCGACTTTCATATCGCGCCGGGCGACCTGGTGGAAAAGGGGCAGCCACTGGCCACGAACACCAACCTGCTGGGCCATGAAAAGAATGTTCTGCATTCGCCGTTCGACGGAATTGTGCTGGGCATGACGACATTGCCCGCTGTCAGTCCGGGCGAACCGGTGTGTCACATTGGGAAGCTGCCGCGTTCGTCAAAGGTTGCGGAACTGCAGCAGGCACGTGCCGGTTCGGACAGCCTTGAAGGCCGCATTGTCGATGGCCTTGCGACGAATGTGATGGTTGTTGATCGAGTGGAAACGAGCGGCAGTGACTCGGCGATCGAACAGGCTGGTGAATCGCGGTAAGATCGCCGTTGTTGATTCGACTGCTGTTTGCCTGCGTGCCGGGACGTCCGATGACACGATCGATTGCTGCCATCTTCGTACTGTTGTCTGTCTCAACGTTCGGTTTGCGCGCTGACGGTCAGGACGCGGTTCGGTCTGAGGCGGCTGAGTCGCAGTTGTTTGAACGACGGATCCGACCCGTACTGGTCAAGCACTGCTACCAGTGCCACTCCGAATCAGCGGGGATGTCGGAAGGCAGCCTGCTTGTTGACTCGCGCGACGGACTGCGGACGGGTGGCGATCGCGGACCGGCCGTTGTGCCTGGGAAACCGGACGAGAGTCTGCTGCTGCAGGCAATGAAACATGTGGATTCGGATTTGCGAATGCCGCCGAAACGCGAGCGGCTGCCGGATTCAGTGATCAGTGATTTTGAGAAGTGGATTCGTGAGGGAGCGGTCGATCCGCGAACTCAGAAGGCCGGTTCCGGTCCGCGACCTCCGGTTGACTACGAGACTGGGCGAAAGCACTGGGCGCTGCAGAGCCCAGTGAAACACGCGGCTCCGGACGTGAGACGCAGCGACTGGCCGATCAGCGACGTTGATCGCTTTGTCCTCGCAAAGCTGGAAGCGGAGGGGCTCGCGCCGGCAGTTGACGCGGAGCCAGCGACGCTGTTGCGGCGGTTGCACTTCGATCTGGTCGGACTTCCGCCGTCGATTGCAGATCGCACGTTGTTTCTGCGGGCGGTCGAGACGAATGGGCTCGACGCAGCACTGCCAGCAGAAGTCGACCGGCTGCTGGCTTCGCAGCAGTTCGGCGAACGCTGGGGCCGCCACTGGCTGGACGTTGCTCGGTTTGCCGAGTCGAGTGGCAAGGAAGCGAACATCTCGTTTCCGTATGCCTGGCGGTATCGCGATTACGTGATCGACTGCTTCAACGACGATGTGCCCTTCGACCGGTTCGTCATCGAGCAGATTGCCGGCGATCTGTTGCCATACGAGAGCCCACAGGAGCGAGCCCGGCTGTTGATTGCGACAGGGTTTCTGGCTGTCGGTGCGAAGAACCTCGATGAAGCGAACGGCTTTCAGTTTCTGGCCGACGTGATTGACGAGCAGATCGATGCGGTCTCGCGAGCCGTCCTCGCGAATTCGATCGCTTGCGCTCGCTGTCACGATCACAAGTTCGACCCGTTCACGATGCGCGACTATTACGCTCTGGCGGGCGTCTTTGTCAGCACGCAGACGTTTTTCGGAACGGCGGTCTCGCCAGCGAATCGAGTCGGTGGTGACCCGCTGCCGCTGCCGATCGAAGCAATGCTGCCGATTCTCCACAAAGGGATTCCGGCGGCCCGCGTTCAGAAGTTGAAGGACGAACTGGCGGCGTTGAAACAGGAAGAGCAAGACGGTCGTGCGGCAGTCCGCAAGGCGGTCGCTGAAGGCCGCGATCCCGAGGGGATCTTTACACTTCGGGATGCGCTGCGGATTTTCTGGCGAAGCGGCGCGATCGAGGGCCAGCTTGAGAAGGTCAGCGAGACCGGCGAGCCACTGCCTCTGACGATGGGCGTGCTCGACCGCGAACAGATTCTCGATGCACCGCTGCTTGACCGCGGTGACATTCACAAGGCCGGTGACAAGGTGCCGCGAGCATTTCCCGGCGTGCTCGAACTCGACTGCGAGTCGCCACCGTCGGACAGGAGTGGTCGTCTGGAATTCGCTCGGTGGCTGACGCATCCGGACCAGCCACTGACGGCTCGCGTCATGGTGAATCGTGTCTGGCATCACCTGTTCGGAGCGGGACTCGTGAGCACGGTCGACAACTTCGGAATGACCGGCGAGCCGCCGTCGCATCCGGAGTTGCTCGACAGTCTGGCGGCGCAGTTCGTTGCAGACGGCTGGTCGGTCAAGTCACTCGTTCGAGCGCTCGTGCTGACGCGGGCCTATCGGCAAGCGTCAACGTTCAGCAAGGCGGCGTTCGAGCATGATCCCGATAATCGCCTGCTGTGGCGGATGCCGAAGCGGCGGCTCGATGCCGAAGTGATCCGTGACTCGATGCTCGCGGTATCTGGCAATCTCGATGACACGCGGCCTGTCGGATCGCTCGTTGGCACGGTGATTGGCGATCGGCCGATTTCACTGATCGGACTGGACCCGAACATTCCCGCCGACCTCGACGGATCGAAGCATCGATCGGTCTATTTGCCGGTGCTGCGAGATCGGCTTCCGGACGTGCTCTACCTGTTCGACTTCGCGGAACCGAGCCTCGTGACTGGGGCTCGCGAAACAACCAACGTCCCGGTACAGGCGCTGTACCTGATGAACAGCCCATTCGTTCGCGAGCAAGCTGACTCGCTGGCCCGTCGTCTGCAGCACGAAACCGAAAACGTAGACGACCGAATTCGTCACGCGTTCCTGCTGTGTTTCAGCCGCGAGCCGGAAGCGAATGAGGTCACGCTTGCTCGCGAGTTTCTGTCGGACGATTCAAAGTCGACGAACGAAGAGTCAACAAGGCGACTTGCGAGCTTCTGCCAGAGCCTGATGGCGACGGCTGAGTTCCGGCACGCTGATTGAAACTGGACCGTTTGATGCACCGAAGACAGGCACTGAAATCTCTGGCGTCCGGCTTTGGCTACCTGGCGTTTGCGAGTCTTGCGCACGAGGCGGCGGCACGCGATGTAGCGTCAGTCGGTCGAACTGATGTGCTCGCGGAACGGCCAACGCATTTTGCTCCGCGGGCGAAGCGAGTTGTCTTTCTGTGTATGAACGGAGGGCCGTCGCACGTCGACCTGCTGGATTACAAGCCGGAACTCAACAGCCGGACGGGGAAACCGCTCAGCAACCAGAACAAGGTCGGTGGACCGAAGTTACTCGGTTCGCCGTTTCGGTTTGCTCAGCACGGGGAATCCGGGTTGTGGCTTTCTGAAGTCATGCCGGAACTCGCGAAGCACGCCGACGACCTGTGCGTCATTCGCAGCATGTACACCGACGTGCCGAATCACTCGCCAGCGTTTCTGCAGATGCACACCGGCAGCTTTCAGTTTGTGCGTCCGTCTGTTGGTGCCTGGTCGCTGTATGGACTGGGGACCGAGAACCAGAACCTGCCCGGCTTCATCACGCTGAACCCACCGTCGGACAATGGCGGAGCGAGGAATTACGGCAGTTCGTTCCTGCCGGCGGTGTGCCAGGGGACGCGGATCGGCGGTAACCGGATTCCTGAGTTCTACGCGAAGCTGCTGGGCAAGGACGAAGAACCTGGTCCGCCGTTGAAGAACGTTCAGAACCCGTTTCTGTCTCGTGTCGAGCAGCGGCAGCAGCTTGATCTCATTCGGCAACTCAACGCCGGGAAACTCGAACGCGACGTTTACCACCCGGAGATTGAGGGCGCGATTGAGTCGTTCGAGCTGGCTTTCCGGATGCAGACCGAAGTGCCGGGAGTGCTCGACCTCTCAGCGGAGACGGAATCGGCGCGGACGCTGTACGGAATTGGTTCCGGGCTGCCGAGTGACCGCTTTGGACGACAGTGTCTGATGGCTCGGCGGCTGCTCGAATCTGGCGTCCGGTTTGTCGAGCTGACTGCTCCGACGAGCTGGGATCACCACTTTCTGCTGCAGGATCGAATGCCGGAGAGCTGTGCGGTTGCCGATCAGCCAGTGGCCGGCCTGCTGGCCGATCTCAAGCAACGCGGGTTACTCGACGATACGCTCGTCATCTGGGCGGGCGAGTTCGGTCGTACGCCGTACGGCCAGAGTGGCTCGGGCCGCGACCACAACAACAAGGGCTATTCGATCTGGATGGCCGGCGGCGGCATCAAAGGCGGACTGGCTTATGGATCAACGGACGAGATCGGCTATCAGGCCGTCGAGAACCCGGTTCACATTCACGACTGGCACGCGACGATTCTGCACCTGCTGGGGCTTGACCATGAACGGCTGACGTTCAATTACGGCGGTCGCAATTTCCGCCTGACCGACGTGCATGGCCGGGTTGTTGACGGAATCGTCGCGTGAACTGATTCGGGTGTTCGACCCGGCGCATGAAAAACGGCGCCGCTTCCGAGGAAGCAGCGCCGTGAGCGTTCCTGCCAGTGTCGATTATCGACGGCTGGCTTCGCGGATCGACAATTCAGCAACCTTCCAGTCAGTTCCTTCCTTCTTGGTGAGAATTGTGATCGTCTTACCCTCAGACTTCAGAACGATCTGGTGACCACCTCGCGCGTTCCGCGGTTGGCCAGCGAGCTGAGGTTGGGCGAATGTCTTCTTCAGATCCGTCTTTTCACCTTCGGAAAGCTTGCCCGCGCCGATCTTCTGCAACTGGCCACGGGCTCGCGTCGAAACGTACTTGCTCATGTCGTCGTACTTGCCCTGCATCAGTCCCATGACCAGCTGATAGGCTGGGAATGCAGGCGAGTCGGCTGGCGGGGCCTGTGCGGCGCCACCGCCGCCACCACCATCGGGGCCGCCATAGCCTGCGCCTCCCGGATAGTCACCAGGCTCACCGGGAGTGCCTTCTGCACCTGGTGCACCGGGAGATCCTGGAGGGCCACCAGGAGAGCCCGGAGCACCACCGGAGTATGCTCCGGCCTGACCGTATTCTCTCTGCATCTGAGCTGGGTCTGTGCCGACAGGCGGTCCTCCGCCTGGAGAACCCGGTCCGCCAGGGCCACCTCTGCCGTAGCTCTCAGCAGCCTGCGCGGCTGCAGGATCGCCAGAGACGCCAGGATTTCCCGGGCCGCCGGGATAGCCGCCGCCCGGTCGACCATCTTGCTGCCTCATTTGAGCCGCATCTGCTGATGCGGGATCAGTTGCACTGCCGGAATACGAACCGCCTGGCGCACCCGGATAGGCGCCACCAGGGCCGGGAGACGCGCCGCTCTGGCTGTAGCTCTGGGTCAGTTCCGTTGCGGCGGGGTCTGTGGCGGGATCTGTACCGGAAGGTCCACCCGGATATCCGCTTCCTTCGGCACCGGGATAGCTTCCGCTTCCACCTGGATACGTGCCGGCCTGACCGTAGCTTTCGGTGTTGGCAGGATCTGTACCAGAAGGTCCGCCCGGATATCCGCTTCCCTGGGCGCCGGGATAGCCTCCGCCTGCTCCCGGATACTCGCCGCTGCTGCCGGAATTCGCTGACATGTTGCTTGAGTCGTAACCGCCAGGAGAACCACCCGGCTGCGGGCTGGCCGACGGAGCAGACGATTCTGGAGACATATCGGACGTCGGAGCAACTGACGGGGGCGCGGCGTCGTTCTGAGCGACCGTGGTTTCCGACGAACTGTCGCTACCACAGCCTGACAGTGAAAGGCTCAACAGTCCGGCAACGATTGACCAGGCAATTGAACGACGATGGCTGAGCGTCGAAAGAGCGTAACGACTGGCGAGTGTCAGCATGGACGCGGTCTCCTGAATGTGGACCGAAAAACGCGGTGTCGACCGGATGGCAACCGGCCCAGCGATAGGCTCGCCGCAGCTTTATTTGTGTCTACCGCGGCAATTGACTTCGGGCAGCGTACCCGGGAAATCCCGGAAAGTCACCCGGAGTTGATGGTTTCGGGCGGAGTGTCAATAGTTCCGCCCCGCTGTCTGTTCGGATTACTCCGAAGGTTCAACTGGTCCGCTGATGTCTTCCTACGGTCAGGTGTCTGACAATCTTGCCAGGGTTCGAGCCGCAATGGCCGGGGCCTGTGAACGCGCCGGTCGCGACGTCGACAGCGTACGTCTTGTCGCTGTCACGAAATACGCGCAACTCAACTGGGTCCGCGACCTGATTTCCGCAGGTCAGACTGCTCTTGGCGAAAGCCGGCCTCAACAGCTTGCAGCGCGGGCCGAGGAACTCGCGCGAGAGATCGACTGCCCCATCGAATGGCACATGATCGGGCACCTGCAGCGGAACAAGGTTGAGATGGTTCTGCCCGTCGCGACTCTGACTCATTCGGTCGACAGTCTGCGTCTGGCGAACCGGATCAGTGCTGTCGCGGCGACTCGTGATAAACCAGCGAAAGTGCTCATTGAGGCCAACGTGTCTGGCGAGCAAAGCAAGGACGGTTTCGCTCCGGACGACCTGCGAGCCTCGTGGGATGAACTCTGCGAGTTGCCTGGACTCAATATTTGCGGGCTGATGACGATGGCACCGCGCGTCGACGATCCGGCACAGGCTCGACCGTACTTTGCCAGTCTGCGGGAACTGCGTGACGAGCTGGCAGCGCGTTCTGGGGCTGAGAACACATTGACTGAGCTTTCGATGGGTATGAGTGGCGATTTTGAGGCGGCGATTGAAGAAGGCGCGACCATTGTCCGCGTTGGCAGCTCGCTGTTTGAGGGGCTGTCCTGATGGCACTGTTGAGTCTGCGGAATCTTTCGTTTACCTGGAGCGGTCCGCCGCTGCTTGATAACGCGACGATCGAAATCGAACGCGGTGAGCGGATCGGTCTGCTGGGCCGCAACGGAGCCGGCAAGTCGACGCTGATGAAGATCATCGTCGGCGAAGTCAAACCCGACGACGGCACGGTGCAGCTCGCGGCGGACGCGAAGATCGCACGGCTCGTTCAGGAAGTACCCGAGGAGGAGACTCGCGACCGCACGGTGACTGAGATCGTTCGCGAAGGTTACGTGCTGGATGATTCGGCTGCCGACGACGAACACTCACATAACGAATGGGAAGCCGAGCACGCCGTCGAGCGAGTGCTCTCGCGGATGAAGCTCAACGGCGACGTTGCGTTCTCAACGCTGTCGTCCGGAATGAAGCGCCGCGTGCTGCTCGCGCAGGCTCTCGTCATGGAGCCGGACATCCTGCTGCTCGACGAACCGACCAACCATCTGGACATCGACTCGATCCTGTGGCTGGAAAGCTTTCTGCGGAAGTTCGACGGCACGCTGATTTTCGTCACGCACGACCGGACGTTTCTGCAGGCGCTGGCGACGCGAATCATCGAGATCGATCGCGGCCGGCTGTTCGATTGGACCTGCGATTATGAGACGTTTCTGCGGCGTCGGCAGGAGCTGCTTGACGCCGAAGAAAAGGCGAATGCCGAGTTCGATCGTAAGCTCGCCGTCGAAGAGGTCTGGATCCGGCAGGGCATCAAGGCGCGGCGAACCCGCAACGAAGGCCGCGTCCGGGCTCTCAAGAAGATGCGTGACGAGCGGAAACAGCGACGCGACAAAGTCGGCAACGTCAGGATGCAGGCGGTCGAGGCGGAACGCTCGGGACAGCTGGTTCTCGAAGCAAAGGACGTCGGATTTTCGTACGGCGACCGACCGATCATCTCTGGTCTGTCGCTGCTGCTGACGCGCGGCGATCGGATCGGGATCATCGGCCCCAACGGTGCCGGCAAGTCGACGCTGCTGAAGCTGCTGCTCGGCGAGCTGCAGCCAACGTCCGGCACGCTGCGGCGCGGGACGAATTTGGAAGTCATCTACTTCGACCAGCTTCGCGAGCAGATCGAGGAGGAGAAGACGGTCGCTGAGAACGTCGGCGAGGGCCAGGACCATCTTCTGATCAACGGCCAGCGCAAGCACATTTATGGTTACCTGCAGGACTTTCTCTTCACGCCGGAACGTGCCCGCCGACCGGCACGATATCTCTCGGGTGGTGAGCGCAATCGTTTGATGCTGGCGCGCATCTTCAAGCGACCGTCAAACCTGATGGTGCTCGACGAACCAACGAACGATCTCGATGCCGAAACGCTCGAACTGCTGGAAGAGCTGGTCGGTGGCTACTCCGGCACGCTGTTGCTGGTCAGCCACGACCGTTCGTTCCTGAATAACGTCGTAACGAGCACGCTGGCCGTTGAAGGCGACGGCAGCGTGAAGGAGTACGACGGCGGTTACGACGACTATGTCCGGCAGAAGTCGCAGGCCGAAGCTGCCGAACAACAGGCCGCCGTCCAGAAGGCACCAGAATCGTCGCCTCCGCCACCGTCTGCCCCGGCAAAGCCCGCCGCTAAGAAACTGAGCTGGAAGGAAGAACGCGAACTCGAAGAACTGCCCGAGAAGATCGAGCAGCTCGAAGCAGAACAGTCAGACCTGCACGCAGCGATGGCTGATCCGGCGTTCTTCAAACAGGACGGCACAGCGATCGCGCAGACGACCACACGGCTGGAAGCAATCGCGTCCGAACTGGAAACGGCTCTCTCCCGTTGGGAAGAACTTGAATCGCGGGCGTGAGCGATCGTGAGTCCTGGCCGGCCTCAACACGGCATCGCCGTCTGTCAGCAGCCGCTGCCCGTGTTTTCCGTTCGGTTAACGTCACTTGCTGACGTGGATCCAGACAGGGCTTGACCAGGCGACTTCGCCGTCGGCCTGCACCACTCGGAAGTAGTACAGATTGACGTCGTCCGACGGTGTCATGTCCGTCCATTTGAACTCGACGGTCTGCTTGCCGGGCTTCGACGTGTAGACGTACTCGTTGTTGCGGACGAGTGTCAGTTCGGTGATCGGTTCGGTTCCGAGCGCTCGAATCAGCAGCGACGGCTTGCCATCGACCGTCAGCTCGTCGCCCATGAAGCCGTCGCCGGTGAACAGTTCGAGGATGATGTTCTCGGTGGCTCCCCAGGTGTGACGCTTCTTGATCGAATCAATGATCGGCTGTCGTTCGTTCTCCGGCGTGTAGACGAGGGCATAGCTGATGTGCGTTGAGCCGTGGTCGCTCGACGCGATTGTTCCGAGGCGATAGCCCTTTTTGTACGCGTTCCAGAGCAGGCCTTCCTGCTGGAAGCCGCCAGGTGCCCGGGCAGGTGGTTCATCTTCAGGGTGAACGCGCGGGCCGCCGAGTGTCTCGTAGCTGTTTCTCGCTCCCTGATAGATCTCGACGACCGGTTCGATTTCCGGATCGTTGTCGCGCCAGTCGGTACCCATCGTCGACGTGCCGGAAGTGTGAGAAATCGCGATGCCTCGCGAGCCGTGCAGGTACTCGTACAACAGCTTCGTGTCGTTGTCGACGAGTGCTCCGCTGCCGACGCCGGGAAAGACGCCCTTCTGATCCAGCGTCAGTTGGAACTGAAAGACCGGGACTCCGCGGTACGAGTGGAAGATGTTGCGGTGCCCGTTCGGAAACTTCGCGCTGCGTTCATAGCCATAGAGCGGCACGAAGCGCGGCGCGAGGTAGTACATATCGCAGGACTTTTCGCTCAGCCACCACCAGTAGGCGTATCCGCCGCCGCCCTGATGGTCGGTCAGGCCGCCGAAGTCCATTTCGGCGACGTCGATCATGTAGCGGTAGAAGTCGAGGAACGAACCGTCGTTGCCGGGCCCGACATCCCAGCTCAGTTCCGTATGACGGTGCAGATCGCCGCGCACGATTCGGTGCTCGACGCCATCAATGTTGACTCGATGGTCGCGGATCGCCTGGACCTGCTTGTCTTCGAGATTTGAGTTCCAGGCGGCGATTCCAGCCGGTGGTTCCGGCGGATCGTAAAGCTCAAGTTCTGGTGCTCCGGGTTCACTATCCGGAGCGGGCAGTTGCCGGAACATCGCCGTGTCGTGAATCGGCTGATGGAAGTTCTGGACGTTGCGGGCATCGCCGGAGTAAGCGACAAGCAGTCCGCCATCCTTCGCCGGCAGGATGCGGCTGAAGACGCTGATGCGACCATAACTGGCCGGCATTTCGACGGGCTCGGCCCAGCCATCTTTCGACAGCCAGGAAACCTTTTCGGTCCAGCCCCGCGTAAACCGATTGCCCGCGCGCTGACGCCCGATTGCCAGGTGACGGAACCGCAGCCAGACGCGATCGGCGGCGGACGTCGACAGTTCAGCCATCGCGTAAGGCAGCACGGCTCCGTTGCGATTCTTCGGCATTACTGCAGCGAGGTCCGGCGCGGATCGCAGCTCACCGTTCTTCCAGCAGGCGACTCGAACTTCGCGACCGCTGCCCAGAGTCGTGCCCTGATTGCGGCTCTCCAGCCGGGTCCAGTGGCCCTGGTTCTTGCCCCAGTTGTGACCGCCCTGTTCCCAGGAAATCCAGACGCGGCCATCGCGCGTGCAGGCAACGCTGGCGTGAGCTTCGTAAAACGTGGATGTCGCGATCGGAATCACCTGGCCGGGAGTCCCGTTCGCAACGCTCGTCAGGAAGACGTCGTAGTCGCCGTTGCGGTAACTGTCGAAGACGATCCATGCCGTGCCCGAGTGATCAACCGCGACACGCGGGTACCAGTCGCTCTCTTCGTCGGACGTGACCGCCAGCGGCTTCGACCACTCCTTGCCGTTGAACGAGCAGTACTGCACGTCGCCGCTGTTTTCCGGATGCGCCTGCCAGACGACGTGCAGGTTGCCGGAAGTGTCCCGCGCGACGTGGTGATTGATATCCGGCTTCGGATCGTTCGTCAGACGGACCAGCGGCCCCCACGCTGTCGCGAGCCGCTGCCGTGCATACAGATCCCAGTTGCCGCTGTTGCCGGGAGTCTGTCCGGTCTGCTCGGCCCAGATCACCCACAGATGGTCGTTGCCATCGACGGCGATCTGCGGCATCCAGATGTCCGCTCGGTGACCGGCCAGCGGCACGGGCGAAAACGTCGACCACTCATTGTTCTCATTTCGCCGGTGCAACCGAATCTGATCGTGGCCGTTGTAGTAGGCGGCGTACGCGACATACACGGTACCGGCACTGTCCTGGGCGACTGAGACGAAGTCGTCGAACGAGTCACCAACGGAGAGGACCTGAGCACCGCCGGTGACGGCATCCTGAATCAGTAACTGCTCGTAGCTGGAAGCCGGCGAACCCGGCGCGATGAATTCCTGCCGGCTGACGTCCGCCTGAGATGCTCCGGGAGTCGCAAACTCATCCTCGGCCTTCTTTCGAGCCGCCTGTTTCCTCTGCCCCTGCTTCTTCGTGCCGTTCTTCGGCTGAGCCTGCTTTTCATTCTGCCCAAGAGCGGGTCCATCAAACGCGGTCACTCCAAGAAAAACGAGGAGCAGAATGGTGAGTCCGACGCCAGTCAGCCAGGTACGGGAAAGCGGCATGTGAGGTCTCCGGGATCGAATGTCTCAGCGTGAGATTCGTCGCCCGGCCACGATACTACTGCCATTTTGGAAAGTACAGGATTCGCGGACGTCACCACTCGCCCGGTCAGCTTGACCAACTGATCGTCGATCCGTGTAACGCCTCGCGAATGACGAAAGGCATGCCAGCAGAGGCGGCTTCGGCGTTCTTCCAAACGTGCAAACCGCAAGCTGGTTGCTCAGAATCACCGCGTATGAAGTCACCAGACCGTCACTCCACTGCTGCCAGGCCGGTTGTCGCACTCGCGGCGACCGCGGGACTCCTGTTGCTCGCGGTGTTTCTCGCTCGCTCACCCAGCCAGAGTGATACAGCGTCAACCAATCGAACCGACGAAGAGGCTCTCGACACTGTCATCGAGCGATTAATCTCGACGGCGCAAGCTGGCGACGTCGATGCGTGGCTCAACTGCTTCGCCGGAGCTGCACGCAGCCGGCACGAGTCATCTCTGGAAGTCACCGGTCGCGAGCGTTTCACCGCCGGCTTGCGTCAACGGACAGCTCTGCTGCGCAGCTATGTCACAACGAACTGGCAGATCGAGGGGCTCCGCGCCACCGTCGAACTCGAACGCGTCTTCGCCGAACGCAACGTTCGAGTGAAGCTCGACCTGGAGAAGCTCAACGGACAATGGCAGATCATCGCCGAGACTCCGCTCGACGAATTCTCCCCGGAGATTCTCTACGGCACGCCAGTGGTGCCGGAGACACCGGAATCGAACTGATTGTCAGCGATCTGTTGGTGCCTGCGGTGTCATTTCGATTCGCTGTCAACGCGCTACAGGAGTGCCGTTGAGACAGGCTGTTGGTGGCATCGGCCAGCTATTTCTAATCGCCAGGCCGTTTCGTGACGTCGTAAAGCGGCACCCAGGTGTTGCCGTCGTTTGTTGAAAAGAAACACCGGCCACCATTCACAGGAAGCTTGATGCTGATCCCGCGCCTCGCATCTTTCAGATAGATCTCGTCCGTCGTGCGACGTGTTTCCTCGAATGAGTAACTCGCCGTGCCGTCAGACTTGCGCTCGGTCCATTGAACGGGTTCATCGCTTTCGTGCTGCTCGAATGCGCCACCGTTGTAGCCGTATTGAGCCACCACCGGACCTTTCTTCACGACCGGATCGCCATTCTCCTGATAGAAGAACGGACTGCGCATCAGGATCTTTTTGTCGTCAGGCGTCAGGTATGCGCGGTCCGGATATCTGCCATAGATTCCCGTCCACATGAGGGCATTGGCGTGCTTCTTCGTGTCCTTTGGATGCGGAAGACCTAACGCGTGGCCCAGTTCATGACCGAGTCCCGCAATCCATCGCAATTTGTCCTTTTGCGTTGGATGCCTGCCGACGAGTCCCAGCAGATCGTCCTCGGGGAGCACCGCCACTCCGCCGCCACCGCGACCTTTATTCCCAGGGCCGTCGGAATAGACGATCCAGACGAACTGCGGATCGCCATGCCGAGCGCTGACCAGTTCACGAGCTTCCCCAAGAGTGTTATTGAATCCCCAGTTGTCTTTGTTCGCACCGTTTGGATTGCCGTAAAACCAGTCAGCATTGCGGTTGCTTTTCACGACTTCGACAACTGGCTCGTGCAAACGAAAGGTCGGACCGCCAAGCTGCTTTGCGTACCACTTCTGCAAGTCGCGAATGGCATGTTCAATCGCAGCCGTGTACTCCGGCTTCTCTTCCCGGTCGCGTGACACCAGATAGATCATGCGAACCCGTTTCGGTTCCGTTGGCCGGTCGTCTGCGGCAAACGTTGAGCCAACGCTCGCGACCAGGCAGATCAGTAACGACGCGGCCACGGACTGAAGTATCACTCTCATGGGACTTCTCTTT
>JAPOLP010001058.1 GCA_029977045.1 Planctomycetota bacterium | reverse complement strand
TGGCGCGATCTGCTGCCCGAGGACGAAGTCATCGCTCTGCTGCGGACGCAGGCCAACGATGAGCATCCGCGTGTTCGACTGGAAGCTGTCCGAGCCTGCTCGTGGGTCAACACCGCGGCGGCCGCCGAAGTCGCACTCGAAGTCGTCAAGCACGAACGCGACTACTACATCGACTATGCCCTGTCGGAAACAATGCGCGGCGCCGAGTCCCTCTGGAAGTCGGCGATCAGTTCCGGGCAGCCGTTCGCGGCCAACAACCCGGCAGGGATCGACTACATCCTCGGAAGCATCCCGACGGCGGACCTCGTCAAGCTGCCAAAGTCCGCTCCGGTCTTTCTGGCGATGTTGACCCGACCGGGTGTTCGCGAGCAGCAGCGAACTGAAGCTCTCGAAGGCCTGGCGAAGACCAAAAGCTCGAATGAGCTGGCGGAACTGACCGGCGCGATCGAGTACGTCGACCGAACCGATATCGCCGGAGCCACGCAGGTTATCTACGACCTCGTGCTGCTGTTGAGCCGTCGCGATCCGTCTGAACTGGTCAGTGCTCGCAGTCAGTTCGAGCAATGGAGCGCCGCAGCCAAACGATCCATCACACGGCAGATCGGCTATGTGGCTCTGGTCACGGCTGACCAGTCTGTCGAGAAGGCCTGGAATCTGGCACTCAGTTCGACGCGGACGATGCGAGACTTCCTGGACGCGGTGCAGATTATTCCCGATGCCCAGCTTCGAGGAACTCTGCACAGCCGCGTCGAGCCGCTGCTGCACGGACTGCCGGACGCGCTCTCAAAAAAGGCGGCTCAGGACAAAGGCACGGTTGGGCAGTTTGTCCGCATTGCGCTGCCGGGCAACCGTCGAGTGCTGACGCTCGCCGAAGTTGAAGTCATCAGTGGCGGCCAGAACGTCGCTCGCAAAGGCTCGGCCAAACAGTCGAGCACTGGTTACGGCGGTGAGGCCGCGCGAGGCATCGACGGCAACAAAGACGGGGCGTTTGCCAAAGGCGGTCAGACGCACACGGCCGAGGCGGCTCGTGATCCCTGGTGGGAAGTTGATCTCGGCGCCGAGTTTCCGATCGAGTCGATCTCAGTCTGGAACCGTAGCGAGGAAGACGGCAAGTACGTCGACCGGCTCGAAGGTTTCTGGCTGACGGTGCTCAACAAGGACCGCGAAGTCGTTTACTCGAAGAAGGGCAACCCGGCTCCGAAAGAGTCTGCCCGGTTCGATGTCGGCGGCGACTCGGCGGATTCGATTCGTCGCGCGGCGATCAACGCGATCACTTACCTGCCCGGCCACGACGAGGAGACCTTCCTGACACTGGCTGGCTTCGTGCAGAACGGCGACGCTCGGACGGCTTCGGTTCGCGGTATCCAGCGTATCCCGCGTTACCGCTGGCCGAAAGACGCGGGGACGATCCGGCCACTCGTCAAGTCGCTCGTTGGCTACGCCAAGGGTGTCGACGCGACCGAGCGGGCGACACTGGGCGTGCGGTCCTCGCTGCAACTGGCGAATGACCTGACGTCACTGCTGCCGGCTGACGAAGCGAAGAAGATCAAAGCGGACATCGGCGATCTCGGTGTCCGCATCGTGACAATCCGGACGGTGCCGCATCGGATGCGATACGACCGGATTGAGATCGCGGTCCAGGCCGGGAAGCCGGTCGAGATCGTGCTCGAAAATACGGACATCATGCCGCACAACCTGCTGGTCACGTCTCCCGGCAAGATGATGGACGTGGCGATGGCAGCCGAGCGGATGGCGACGTCGCCGGACGCGTTCGCAAAGGGTTTCATCCCGGACTCAAAGGACATCCTGCATTCGACGAGGCTGCTGCAGGCAGGTGAAACCGAGCGGTTGGTCATCGTCGCTCCCAGCGAGCCCGGCGACTACCCGTACGTCTGCACGTTCCCCGGCCACTGGCGAACGATGTCCGGCGTCATGCACGTTGTGAATGACGTCGACGCGTACCTCGCGGAGAACCCGATCGCCGAACCGACCGAGATTGCCGAAGTGCGACCGTTCGTTCGCGACTGGAAGTTCGAGGAACTTGAAGGTGAGCTGAAAAACCTGAAGGGGCAGTCGTTTGCCAACGGCAAGCAGCTTTTTACCAGCATCGCGTGCTTCAGTTGCCACCAGATGAACGAAGTCGGCGGTCGGGTTGGCCCGGACCTTGGCAAGCTGGAAGCGAAGAAGGACCTGGCTCACATCGTGCGTTCGCTGGTCGAACCGTCGAAGGAGATCGACAAGAAGTACCAGGCCTGGATCGTCGTCACAGACGATGGCAAGCAGTTCGTCGGCATGATGGTCGCCGAGGACGACAAGACGCTGACGCTGATGCCGAACCCGTTAGGCATCGAGAACTGCGAACCGATCGTGATTCAGAAATCCGAAATCGATATTCGCCAGGCATCGCCGATTTCGCTGATGCCCGAGAAGCTGTTGAACACAATGACGATCGAGGATATCCGCGACCG
>JAPOLP010000959.1 GCA_029977045.1 Planctomycetota bacterium | reverse complement strand
CGATTTACCACACGATCGGCATCGTCGCCGACAAGGAGCTGATGGCACCTGGCGATCGTCCGATCGAAATCGTGGACGGTGGCAAGGTCCGCAAGGAACTGCTGGCTTAAACAGACAAACCGCCGCACGCCCTTGATTTGCGGGCCGTGCGGCGGTCTTTTCATTCGACAACGTAACGCGTTATTCCCACCCTGATCAGTCCTGCCCTGAGTGCGCCGCCTGATCGCCGTTGAGATTCTCGGAATCGTTTTTCGACGAGAGTCGCGTGCGACTGAGCCTTTGCAGCGCGTTGTTTAGTTTCACACTGTTTCCGCTCGATCTTCGAGGTATGAACATGCCCGCTTTTCGGATGTTCCGAGCCGTACTCTCGTGCGCGCTGCTCCTCAGTGCTGCAACTGTGTTTGCCGCCTCTCCGCGTCTGAGTCTGATTCTCCCGCGCGGAGGACAGCGCGGCCAGGAAGTGGAATTCACCTTCAGTGGCAGCGTCCTCGCCGACGCTGAAGAAGTGATGTTCTACTCACCCGGTTTCCAGCTGAAGAAGATCGAGCCGGTCAACGGCAACGCCTTCAAGGCAACGATCGCGATCGCTGCTGACGCCCAGCTCGGCGAGCATGTCTGTCAGGTTCGCACGAAAAGCGGCGTCTCCGACTTCCGTACGTTCTACGTTGGATACTTGCCGGACGCTGCTGAAGTTGAGCCGAACAACGAGTTCGAGGCTCCGCAGGCCATCCCGATGAACGTGACGGTCTCCGGCATCGCCAACAACGAAGATGTTGACTACTACGTGGTCGAGGCGAAGAAGGGAGATCGCATCGCGGTCGAAGTGGAGGGGATGCGGCTCGGGACAACCCAGTTCGACCCGTACGTTGCCATCCTCGACTCGAAGCGATTTGAACTGGCTTCCGCTGACGATTCACCGCTGCTGATTCAGGACTGTCTGGCGACTGCCGTCGCTCCTGAAGACGGTAAGTACATCATCGAAGTCCGGGAAAGCTCGTACGCAGGCAACGGCAACTGCCGCTACCGAATGCACGTTGGCAACTTCCCGCGTCCAACCGCTGTTTATCCGGCGGGTGGCAAGCTCGGCGACGAGATCGAAGTGAAATTCATCGGCGACGCTGCCGGCAACTTCACTCAGAAATACAAGCTGCCGGCTGAGCAGATCGACGAATACGGCCTGGTTGCCGGCGCCGACGCCAGCCTCTCTCCGAGCCCGAACACGTTCCGTCTTTCGACAGTCGGCAACACACTGGAAGTTGAGCCGAATAACGATCTTGCAACTGCGACTCCGTCTGAATTCCCCACCGCATTCAACGGCATTCTGCAGCAAGCCGGCGATCAGGACTTCTTCAAGTTCACGGCGACTAAGGGGCAGCAGTTTGACGTTGAGTGCTTCGGTCGTCGCGTTCGCTCGCCTATCGATCCAGTGATGTACCTCTACGACGCCAGTGGCCGGGGCATCGCCTCGAATGACGACTCACGCGGTCCGGACAGCTACTTCCGCTTCAATGTACCGGCCGACGGCGAATACACGCTGATGGTTCGGGACCATCTTCAGCGGGGCGGAGCCGACTACGTTTACCGAGTCGAGTTCCTGCCAATTCAGCCGTCGCTGACACTGTCGATTCCGCGCGTCGAACGCTACGGCCAGTATCGCCAGCAGGTTTTCGTTGCTCGCGGCAACCGGTTCGCAACAACGATCAACCTCGCCCGTCAGAACTTTGGAGGCGAACTGGTGCTCGCCCCGCCGCAACTGCCGGAAGGCGTCACTCTGCATCACGACAAAGTGCCGGCCAACATTAGCGTCATGCCGGTCGTGTTTGAGGCTGCTCAGGCAGCTCCTCTGGGCGGCGGACTTTTCGACTTTCCTGCCCACCTAGCAGAGAACGCCGAAGTCCGCGGCGGCTTCAGTAATACGTCCGACTTTATCATTGGTGCTCCCGGTCAGTCGCGCTACTACACGAAGACGGTCAACCGTCTCCCAATCGTCGTTGTTGACGAACTGCCGTTCAAAATCAACCTGGTCACTCCGAAGGTTCCAATCGCCCGTAACGGGTCGATGCAGATGAAGATTGTTGTCGAGAAGAAAGAGGGCTGGGACGAAAACGTGGTGATTCAGTTCCCGTTCCGGCCGCCGGGGATCAGCGCAGGCAGTTCGATCACGATTCCGAAGGGGCAGAACGAGGGCCTCTATCCGGTCAATGCGAACGGCAATGCCGCTGTTGGCCTGTGGAAAGTGATCGCCATCGGCTGGGCGAACGTCGGAGGCAACGCATTTTCTGCTTCTGAACTCACGCCACTGGAGATTTCCGAGCCGTACCTGAATCTCACCCTGAACCGTGCTGCGACCGAGCAGGGTCAGCCGACGGAAATCGCCTGCAAGGTTGAAATCGGCAAAGAGTTCGACGGGGCTGCAACGGTGCAGTTGATCGGTCTGCCGAACAAGGCGGTCGCCGATCCAGTCGAAATCAAGAAGGACAGCGAGGAAGTCATCTTCAAAGTCAACACCGACATGACGACTCCCGCTGGACGGCATCAGAACATCTTCGCTCAGGTGACGATCCCGATGAACGGCGAGACGGTCGTCCACAACACAGGGAATACAGAACTTCGAGTTGATGTTCCGTTGCCGCCGAAGGTTGACGAACCGAAGCCTGCTCCAGCTGCAGCACCTGCAGTCGCAGCAGCTAAACCCGCTGAGCCTGCAGCCAAGCCGGAGCGTCGCCTGACGCGTCTGGAAATGCTGCGTCTTGAAAAGGCGAAGAAGGCCGGTGCCGCTGGCGGTGAGTAATCCCCGAACGTCGCAGCGGGACAGCGAATATCCGGCCCGCGACGAATCTTGTTTTCCGCTTTGTTTTCAATCAATCACTGGACTGCTCATCGAGGATGAGAGACATGATCCATCGACTT
>JAPOLP010000974.1 GCA_029977045.1 Planctomycetota bacterium | reverse complement strand
GGAATGAATTCCGTTCTACGGGCCAGCGTTCCAGCCCTCAAACGCTGCAAGCCAACGCGTCTGTCGCAGTCTCAGGCGACACAGCCAGCCCTGTCCGACCACACGCCGGCTTAACGGAAAACTGATCTAGGTCGATTCCTGGAGATTGTACTAATCTCCGGCCCCTTCCTTTCGCCGGTGAAAGGCTTTGCGTCTGCTCACCGGTCCCGTCGAAATCCCACCTCGACCTTTCCCACCTGTCAAACTTTTCCGATCAGGAGATTTCTCCCGATTAAGCTGATTCTTCGGCTGCTGATCTGCCGATAGTGAATCAGGCTCATGCCGTTTCGGAGAGCACTGTGCTCGCCGTTTCGCTGGGCTCGCGGATTGTTCCCACGTCAGTCGTCAGGCAGGACGCCGGCTTCTGACAACGAACGGTCCGGTCGAGTTTCCGACCTGATTCGAGACAGACCTGTGGCTCTGCACGTCGCCTGCCGGCTGGCATTGATTGCGTTCGCAACGGTGTCCACTCAGGGCGTGCTTGAAGGAGCAGCTTTCGAGGCCGTCATTCTTTCTGCCCTGCAGATTGGAGCTGGCGTCTTCTTCACGGGACTGCTGATTGGCGAAGTCACCCGGCGTCTGATCGAAGACATGGTGCAGACCACGGTCCGGCGGATTCTCGACGAGCAAACAACCAGGGATGGCCATCAGGAAATGAAGACCGCGACAGCCTGATCCGGATGATCGGGGCTGCCACGGAACGAGTTGACAACCACGGAGGGTTACATGGCAACGAAGCTCAGCGACGAAGCTCTGGCCGAAGTCTGGAAAGACTTTAAGCTCAATCTGACCGACCAGCGGCTCCGGAATATTCTGATTGAGCGTTACCTTCCGCTGGTGAAATACAACGCTGAACGCGTCTGGCAGAAGCTGCCGGACGGTGTCGATCTCAACGACCTGATCTCGGCTGGCGTCTTCGGTCTGATGGACGCCATCGAAGCGTTCGACATGGAACGCGGCGTCAAATTCGAGACCTACTGCGTGCCGCGTATTCGCGGAGCAATGCTCGACGAACTGCGAACGATGGACTGGGTTCCGCGTCTGGTTCGCAGCAAAGCCAGCAAGATGGAAGCCGCCCGCAAGCGAGTCGAAGCCCGCGTTGGCCGCCCTCCCACTGATGCTGAACTCGCTGCCGAGTTCAAAGTCTCGCTGGAAGAGTTCGACAAGATGAAGTCCGAGGCGGCAGCCGTCGGGCTCGTCAGCCTGAACAAGAAGTGGTACGAGACTGACAGCTACAAAGACGTTCGCGAAGTTGACATCGTCGAGGACGCCAAAGGCGAAGACCCGACCGGTGGCATCCAGAAACGCGACATCATGCGGATGGTCACCAAAGGCCTGAACCGCAACGAGCGGCTGATCATCATTCTGTATTACTACGAAGAACTGACGATGAAAGAGATCGGCCAGACCCTGGGCCTGTCCGAATCGCGAGTCAGCCAGATGCACTCCAGCATCGTCGCCCGCCTGAAAGACCAGCTCCAGCGGCGTCGACCGGAATTCGCCGCGTAGGCCGCGACTGCAAACGAATAAGAAAAGGGACGGCATCCAGTTCGGATGCCGTCCCTTTTTTGCTTTGTTTACCTCACAAGGACGAACAGCCAGTCATTGCAGCGCAAAGACGCGACGTCGCAGAGATTCGCAAAGGCTTTGCGTTCCTTTGAGTCTCCGCGACTTTCGCTGCCGCCAGCATAATTGAACTTGCTTAGTGAGCCGGCGGGGGGCTGTTCTGGAAGGCTCGGGCGCGGAAGAGGAAGTCGATGATGTTTCCTTCGTGCGGCTGCAGCCAGTTGAGTTGCAGCGTCTTGACCTCACCAATATTGAGCCGGTCAATGTTCGTGGCGTCGAGCAGCTGGCGGCTCCAGACCGGGTCGTTGGTCAGGCACGAGCCGACCAGCGTGTAGCCGATCTTGCTGATCATCTTGTCCTGCGGACATTCGACGACCGAGCAGAACGGGAACATGAACTCGGTATTCGCCATCGGATCGTCAGCGTCCTTGACGTGCAGCACGGTCGGACGCAGGAAGTCGCAGCGTTCCTTCTCGACCAGACGATCGCCGTCGCGGTACTTCGCGGTCATTTCGGTAACCGCTGACGACTGACAGCCGTCGTCGATCTGGCCGCTCATGGCCTTCGCGGCGCCCGGCATCGTAAAGGCTGCCAGGCCTGAATTCGGATCGGTCATTGGCAGCGGAGCGATCGGGCCGAGTCGCTGGGCCATCGCGTCAGCAATCTCTTCGGTGTGCCGCGATGCCCAGATGCCCGAGCAGCTGATGCAGCTTCGGCCACTATTGATGTAGACCGAGTCGACCATCAGATCGAGGTACTTTTCCCAGTCGTCAACGACGTCGTCGCCGAGCAGAATCTTCGAGAAGCCGGGACCGTGAGCGGAGATCTTCGGGTTGCCGTGGTAACGCTCGATCGTCGCCAGGCCGCCGAAGATGACGGATCGCTCGCAGCTTGCGAGTACGGCCGCACCGAGCTCGGCGCCCTTGTCCGCTCCACCCGGATACAGACAGAAGGCTTCGCGAGGGATACCCGCCTGGGCGAAGGCTTCGTACATGCGGTACGGAGTCCACGGCTCGGCCGGGCCGGGCTTGAGCACCAGGCCGATCTGCAGCGGAATGACCGGCAGCCACAGCGTGTGGACGCCGGGACTGTTCGACGGCAGCACCCAGCCGGCAGCGTCGCAGTTCGCCTGGTAGCTGACCATGACGCCTCGGTCTTCCATGCCGTAACCCTGAGTCAGGATGTCGTACGGCAGGCCGCGGGTCAGAGCGTTCAGAATCTCGCCCATGTGCTTCATGACGAACGCGTTCTT
>JAPOLP010000702.1 GCA_029977045.1 Planctomycetota bacterium | reverse complement strand
TCTGCGTCGGCAGGCCCAGCTTGCCGAGCATGTAGAATGCCCAGTCGCGCGTCGTCGCGTTGAAGCACTGTGAGGTCGTCGCGTTAGTGAACTCGACGACCTTGCTGCCGGAGAGCAGGTAGTTCAGGAAGTCGGGGATCATCAGAAACGTCGCCGCCTGCTCCATCAGCCGCGGATTCTTCTGATTCATCGCGACGAGCTGGTACAGCGTGTTGATCTCCATGAACTGCAGGCCGGTCTGGCTGAAGATGTCCGCTCGCGGCACCTGCGTAAACGTGTGAGCCATCAGGCCCTCAGTCCGCGAATCGCGATAGCAGTACGGCAGGCCGAGCAGCTCTTCGGTCTCGGACAGCAGGACGTAATCGACGCCCCAGGTATCAACGCCGATCGACCGAATCGAGTCGCCGAACTCGGCAGCCGCCTTCGCGAGGCCCGTCTGGATCTCCCGCCACAGATTGACGAGGTCCCAGCGAAGCGTGCCTCCGACCGAGACCGGACCGTTGCGGAACCGATGTTGCTCGCGAAGTTCGACGCGTTCGCCATCAAACAGAGCGGCGACAACGCGTCCGCTTTCCGCTCCGAGATCCACCGCGAGATAACACTGACTGGCCATGCTGCTGAACTCTGAAAGTAGGGTGCGTCTTGACGCACCAACTCATGCAGGAAGGTGCGTCAAGACGCACCCTACGAGGTGATTTCAAATCAAGCGGGCGGATGATAGCGGGCTCGTAAACGAGCGTGAATCAACGCACGGCGATCGCCCGGGCGAGTTCGTCGGCGGCCTGGCGGTCGGCTTCGGTCTGCGGTTTCTGGATGCGGGGCAGACGGATCACGAACGTGCTGCCGCAACCGGGGCCGTCACTGAAGGCTTCGAGCGTTCCGCCGTGGTCGCAGACAATCCGGTGGCTGATTGACAGGCCGAGCCCGGTGCCTTCGCCGGTGGGTTTCGTCGTATAAAACGGCTCGAACAGATGGTCGAGCGTTTCCTGATCCATCCCCGATCCGTTGTCGGTCAGCCGCAGCTCGACCCAGTCGACTTCCTCGTCGAGCAGTTCGACATCGAGCACTCCGTTCGGGCCGGCGGCGTCGAGCGCGTTCGCGACCAGATTGAGTACGACCTGTTTGATCTCCGGCCCGCTGATCTCAATCTCGCACGGACCAGCGGGGCTGAACGAGCAGCGGCACTCGCGATACTTCTTCATGTGCGTGATCAGCGAGAGGACCTCGGCGACGATCCCCGTCACGTCCTGCCGCGTTTTCGCCGTATCGTGGCTGCGAGAGAAGTCGAGCAGTCGCCGCGTGATCGCCTGGCAGCGTTCGGCTTCGGACTTAATCATCCGGACGTACTGCTGTGCGAGGGGGCCCTGGTCGGGGGGGGCTTCTTGGAGCACCCCCGGGAGCCGCGATTCGAGTGACTCGCCCGCCCACTGCACGGCAGCAAGCGGGTTGTTGACTTCGTGAGCGACGCCGGCGGCCAGCAACCCGACGCTTGCCAGCCGCTCCGATCGGACAAGCTGCCGGCTGCGTTCCTGAACCTGGCGGTCGAGGTTCGCTGCCGTCTGCTGGAACCGTTCGATCATCAGATTGAAGGCTGCGGCGAGTTCGCCCATTTCATCGGGCGAGTGAACTTCGACGCGCTGTTCAAAGTCGCCTTGTGCGACGCGGCTGGCTCCGGCGTGCAGCAGTTGTACCGGCTGTAGAACGTGCTTGCGGGCAAAGCGAATCAGCCCGACCAGCAGCACGAGCACGATTCCGGTACTGATCGCGATCGCTGTCAGCGCGGTCCGGTACTCTGTGCGGGCTTCGAGCAGGCGACCGCGAAGCGTGTCAGGCAGCTCGGGCAGTTCGGCAGCCGCGAATTCCAGCCGGTCGATCCGATCGCGAAGTGCGTCGATGTCCGCCTCAGCGTTTCCGGAAGTCAGCCAGACGTCAATCTGCGTCAGGTGTTCGTCGATCTGGCCGATCGTTTGCCAGTGAATGGTCCGTTGCAGTTCGGTTGCCGCCGGCAGTGCCGCAAGTTGAGCCTGATAAGCGTCCGTCGCGTCCTGAGCTTCCTGTAACCGGCTCAGCAGTTCGGCGCGGTCAAACGTTGTTGCGAACGACTTCTGCGGAATCGCCCAGCGGAGACGAGCGACCGACCGGGTGACCTGATGCGTGGGCGCGGCGGCGTAGCGGTTGTCGATCGCTGGATCGCGCACGAGATCGCGGAAGGCACTCAAGCCCCAGAACGCACTGATCGACAGCACGCCCAGCATCAGCAGCACCAGCCCGAGCCCGAACCCCAGCTTGTGCCGAATCGACTTCGCAGCGAACACGCTTCCCCTCCGTGGCGTCGCAAACCAGCCCTCACCGCGCGAAAGGTAACACAACGGTACGGACGAACGAAGACGGGGCAGCAGGAAACATCACTGGATCGGAAACCCTGCGACGGCAGTCAGGCGTCTTCGTCCAGCAGGAACTCGCTGACGCCGTCGGTGCTGACGAGCAGCAGGCGGGAACTCAGGGGGTGGTCCATGCGTTCGTAGTCGGCGGCGACCTTTTTGCGGATCTGGCCGAGCATGTCGCCGTGGTCGAGGTTGAAGGCGACGAAGAAGTCGCGGTTGGGAACGCCGACGGCGAACTCGCGGCCGAGGATGTCCTGCACGCCGTGATGGAAGCTCTCGCTGAGCAGTCGCGCTGTGTTGTAGGCATCTGGTCGGCTGGGCATGAGGAGCTGCGGGCCGTCTTCCTCGCCGCTCAGCATGAACTCCATCGGGTGCTCTTCGAAGTAGGCGTCGAGATTCTGCAGCGCGATCTCGTGCAGCTCTTCGAGGTCGATCTGCCACTGCTCCAGCAGGTCGTCGCGGATGTACCAGTAAGCCTCGTCCTCATCGACGACGTACAAAATCGAGAGCCCGGCGACCCACGGGTTCGCGGCGAAATCCTGAAACTGATTCTGTTGCACCTTTTCCGGATACAGCATTGGCATGATGCGGTCACGAACTTCGTCGAGCGACGGGTTCAGGCGATCCTGACTCCAGCCCTCGACTTCCAGCAGCGTCTGCAGCGCGGGTTCGACCATGTCGTCGAAGCGGTCCGGGGCGTTTGTGTAGCTGCGATATAAGTTGAAGAGATTGATCGTCGACTCGCCGAGTTCCAGCTGCAGATGGTCGGTCAGTTTGCAGTGGCGATCGGGATAGATTTTCGCTGCGAATTCGAGGACACGTTGAGCGAACTGCTGCGGCGGTTCGGCAAGCTGCTCCGCAAACCGCAGCGATTCGAGGATCAGCCGGACGAGTGTGTTCGCTTCCGGATCGAATTCCTCATTCTGCAGATACACGGCAATGATGCAGACGCGGTCGTGTCTGATGGCCCAGACTCGCCAGCGCCGCCATTCTTTTGAACTGAAGGCTCGCTTCCACCACGGCGTTTCAGGGCCGAGGACCGCTTCGCCTTCGAGGCCGACGGTCGGAACGTCGATATCGAGTGGGTCGATCGGGTGAACGTTGCGGCGGACGGGGAAGATGGAATCGAGCTGCAAGGATTCGGCGTCGAAGCGGCCTTCCCGCTGGTCGAGCCACATGCTGTGCAGAGTCAGCGAGATGCGGTCATCGGACGAGCGAAGATGGACGATGCTGCCTTCGGACTCGCAGGACCAGCCGGACGGACGGCGGAACTCGAACCAGTTCGATGGTCCGGTTGAGAGTTCCCAGTGATCAGGAGCCGCGTGACTCAATTGGAGACCTCATCATCAGTCGTTCGCCGTCGCCGCGACGCCACCGTCAGGTAGATCGCCCAGCGATGGTATCGCCCGTGCGTTGAGAGTCACAGGGGCAGCCGTTACTACTTCAGTCAGGTTTTGACTGTCGCCGCGCGAGGCGGCCTGACTGGAAATCACTCTGCTCCGGAGAGTTCTGCGATGAAACGACCCGCT
>JAPOLP010000686.1 GCA_029977045.1 Planctomycetota bacterium | reverse complement strand
GTGCCCGCCGTCGCGAAATCCTGCCGTAGTCATCGGCCAGCTCCCTCGGATATTCCGCAGTGCAATTCACAGACTAGACTGCACAGCCCTGCGATTCAGTTTGTCGTGTTTGCTGGAGCGGTCAGGCAAGTCTGAAGTCGTCGCAGTAGCTGAAGTTTTCCGACGACACTTCAGCAGTGTGATTATTGGAATGGCGGGCAGAGAGAGTCCGGAAGAATCTGCCGCCTGCGATGGCGTTGACGAATCCAGAGACTGCAGAGGCAGGCTGGACAGCGACCAACGGCAGCGGTCAGATACCTTTTCGGTGTTTGCTGACCAGCAGGGCCGCCACCTCAGGGAGAACAGCACAATGCGTATCAGGCCAAACAGTGTGGGATTCGCCGTCTTGAAGTTGAGCCCGCGTCGCCTGTTGAACCGTCAATTGGGCCGACGCCTGACTGCAGCGTTGGCCATCTTTGCAATCGTCATTTCCCTGTCCGTTTCAACTGTTTCAACTGTTGCTGCAGACGCCAAAGACGCACGATCGAGTAAGGAACCCGTCTGGCAGCACGGAGCCGTCGCGGCGGATCACCCCCTGGCCAGTCAGGCCGGCGTTGAAGTGCTGCGTCGAGGTGGCAACGTAGTCGACGCTGCAGTCGCCGTCGGGTTTGCTCTGTCGGTCCTTCGCCCAGCGAGTTCAGGGCTCGGTGGCGGCGGCTTCATGGTCATCTGGGATGCTGACGAGCAGAAGTCGGTCGCGCTCGATTACCGCGAGCGGGCTCCGCAGTCGGTCTCGCGGGAAGCCTACGAAGCCGCCGCGGGCGAAAGCCGCAAAGGCGGACTGGCGGTCGGCGTCCCCGGCCACGTTCGCGGACTGTGCCACGCTCTGGAAAAGTACGGATCTCTGTCGCTGGCCGAGGTACTGGAACCGGCCCTGCGATACGCAACCGTCGGCGTGCCGCTCGACGAACACGAGACCGTACTCCGGAAATCGCTGGCGTCTTCGGTCGATCGAACCGACGAACGTTTTTCCGCTCTGCGAGAGCAGTACCTGTTTGACGGCAACGTTCCGAAAGCTGGCTCGCAGGTCACGTCGCCGCAGAGCAGGGCACTGACGCTCATCGCCGAACAGGGCCCGAATGCCTTCTATCGAGGTGCAATCGCCGAGGCGATCGTCGAACTCGTCAGAAAGCACGGCAGCGGTATGACGCTAGACGACCTCGCCCGGATGGACGTCGTTGAGCGTCCCGTGCTCGCGGCGGAGTACTCGGGCTTCAACGTTCTGACGATGCCGCCACCGTCGAGTGGCGGCATCGCACTCATTGAGACCCTCAACATTCTTGACTCGCTGGAAAACGACAAGTTGTGCCTCGCTCTCGATCGAGGCCGGCAGGACGAGCACTACTGCCACGTTCTCACAGAAGCGATGAAGCACGCCTTCGCCGACCGGGCAGAGTTCCTCGGCGACGCGGACTTCGTCGACGTCCCAGTGAAGCGGCTGACTGGTCGCGAGTACGCACAGAAGCTCGCCGGCCGAATCAAGCTAGACAAGACGCAACCGCCCGAGGCGTATGGACGCTACATCCCAAAAGATGATGCTGGAACGACACACTTCTGCGTGATTGACGCGAAAGGCAACGCCGTCGCCTGCACAGAGACGATCAACACGACCTTCGGAAGCTGGCTCGTCGAACCACAATTCGGCATCGTCCTTAACAATGAGATGGACGACTTCACCACAGCCGCTGGCCGACCGAACGCGTTCGGCCTGATTCAAAGCGAGGCCAACGCGATCGCGCCGCGAAAGAAGCCACTGTCGAGCATGACGCCGACGATTCTGGTCAAGGACGGCAAGGCAGTCTTCGTCGCCGGAGCATCTGGCGGCCCAAGGATCATCAGCTCGACACTGCAGGTAATCCTCAACATGAGCCGTTTCGGAATGACGCCAGAACAGGCCGTCCGGTCGCCGCGAATTCACCATCAATGGTTGCCCAACACGCTGCTGCTCGAACCTGGCGTCATGGCTCAGTTTGGTGAGTCGTTACAGAAGCAATACGGGCACGCGGTTTCGCAAAGCAGCGGACTCGCCGCGACGCAGGCCGCCAGCCGGTCAGACGACGGACTCCGAGCGGCCAGCGATCCTCGCAAGCACGGCCAGGCGGCGGGCTACTGAAGACGTCCAAAATGGCCAACGCATCGGCTGACTTCTTTTCCGCTTACGAAAGTTGTCAGCAACGCGTCACATTCCCGGCGTGCCGCGATGTTTGAAGTAGTATCGCTGTACTTCAGCGACGCAGCATTGCCCGCTCGCGGCCAGCGTCTGGCACCGGGCGTCCGGAGTCTTTGAGCGTTCAACGACCGCCCTGACGCGAGCAACACCACCTTCGTCGATATCAGCATCGATATCGTCAACCGTCAGGCCAAAGCAGGCACACAACGGCGCGTCCATCGACTTCGGCCAGGCCGGTCGCTGCAGCTGATCGGCGCCGACCATCCGCTCGAACTGGTCGAAGTACGCGATCGAACAGGTTGCCAAAGGGCAGAACATGGCGCGATCTCCAAGTTCGCCACGTGCCTCAGGCGACAGCCAGTGATTCAGCGTCTCGCTTCCGACAGACAACCCCAGTGATCCGCACCGAGGGCAATGCCGGAAATCGGAATCCTGCTCGCGTACGAAAGCCTTGTTCATTGACTCTCTCTCTGAATGATCCAGTGTTGCCATACTCAGGAAACATTCAATTCCACAATTCATGTGTCTCTGTTACTTGACACGCCATCACTTACTGAACACTGTACGCAACCCAGCCGGTAACGTACGCCGGCTTACTCGTTTACGGCGGCCTGACCTCTGAATGAGGACTCCTGACTCACCGCAGGCCACCTGCCAGTATCTATCTTGAAAGGGCTGAAAAATGAAGAAACACGCTGGAACTTTGATTCTGGCAGCTCTCGTTGGGCTGGCCATCGGAACGCAGGGCGCACTGGACCTCAGCTTTGCGCAGGAAAAAGCTGACGCGGCAAAGCCGGCAGCAAAGAAGAACAGCTTCCGCCGCCTGCCGAACTACTTCGGCCAGGCCGGCCTCAGCGGAACGCAGAAGGAAGACATCTACAAGATCCAGGAAACCGCTGGAGAACAGATCGCCTCGCTGCAGGCTCAAATCGAGACTCTGGAAAAGAAGCGTGATGACGACATCCGAGCCGTGCTGACCGAGGAACAGAAGAAGAAGGTCGACGAACTGGTCGCGGCAGCAAAGAAACAGGCCGAAGACCGACGCAAGAAGAAGTCGAACTGACGACCTGGATGCATGATGGGCCAGACCCACACGGGTCTGTCGCAAGGCCTCGCAGCACTGCAGTGCTGCGAGGCTTTTCTCATTTCCTGGCGACGTCTGGCCACGAAAGGTCGAACTTCAGCAGATACTTGCGGAGCCGGTCAGCATCATTTGTCTTCGCCCGAGCCTGACGTGAGATCGCAAACAGCCTTCGGCCAGCTTCAGAGAGCGAACTGCTGTTGCGGCAAACCTTGATGACCGCAGCGAGCTGTACGCGATCAAACAGGTCGAGTTCTAAGAATCGTTCTTCGCTGAGAACTTCACGGAGCAGGGCAGAGTCCTCGTCGCGGCGAGTTCCCGCCCAGTCGGCGGACAGGCGAGCGACCTCATCTTCAACAACTGAGCGGCTGATGCGGCCCGATGGGGCAAGCGTCGCCATGCGCGTCATCGCTGCATTCAGGTCGCGAAAGTTCGCGGCCCATACGGCGTCGCCGGAAGTTGCAAATCGCAGAAACGCGTCGCGGGCTTCCTTGTTGAACGTCACACGCCTGCTGTGCTCGCCTGCGAAACGATCGAGTTCGTAGGCGATGTTGGGTTCGATGTCTTCTTTTCGCTCAGCCAGTCCTGGCAGTTCAAACGACCAGAGATTGATCCTCGCCAGCAGGTCCTCGCGGAAGCGACCGTCAAGCACACTCTGGCGCAGATCGCGATTTGTGCCCGCGATCAATTGAAAGTCGCTCGCGAC
>JAPOLP010000199.1 GCA_029977045.1 Planctomycetota bacterium | reverse complement strand
GATTCGTCTGGAATGTCGGTGAGAATCAGAAAGAACTTCGATTCGACCACACGCAGCGGCAACTCGGGAAAGTGCTGTTGCACGGACGCGATGAATTCCCGGTGCTGCGTGATCCACTCGGCGTGCTCTTCGTCCGTGACGTGCGGCCAGATCCTCTTGCCCAGAACCAGGACACGCCGCTCGTCTTCCTCGGCTTCTTTAAGCCGGGCCTCGCGTTTTTTCGGGTCGACGGTGAGTGCTCGCGTTGTCCGGTCGTAACTCAGATCCAGCGGGACGCCATCAACAACGATGTCATCAATCGTTGTCGCCGTGTAGCGTCGAATTCGACCGTCAGTTCCTCGGGCACCAAGGCTCAGTAGGCTGTCAGGTGCGTCTCCAGGTTTCACATCGGTGACGGTCAGGTCGCCCAGCGGCTGGCCGCGTTTCAGGTACAGATTGATTCGCCGATCAACGAGTTCAGAGATCGCGGGAGCTTCGCGGTTCGATTCGAGGATGTACTTCAGGTCGTCGACCGACTGCAGGTCGATCGCTGCGACGCGGACGTTGCCAGGTCGGAGTTCTCTGACGACGCCAGTGACTTCGATCTGTTTGAGATAGAAGTGCTGCACCGGCATTTCGATGCCCTGCTTGACGTAAGCGTCAAAGATCTCCTGCGAGAAGCGGACCTGCAGGTTGCCGGGTTCATCCCAGGACTTGCCGGAGTTGAGGTTGCGGAAGTCCGCGTTTCGTCCCATCGACTGGACGGTTAGCCGGACTCGGACGCGTTTGCCAACATTGGCCAGGCCCTCTGATGGGGCGATCGAAACCGCCTCGCTTGAGTCAGGCAGCGTCCGGCTCGGCGTTCCGGCAGCAGGTGCGAGCTGAATGGATTTGACCGAGGCCAGGTCGATGCCTGGAACTTCCATTCCCCCGGGCCGACGAATCCTGATGGTCCCGGTGACGTCGACGGCCTTCTTCAGGAAATGCGAGCCCGGTTGTTCGATCCCCTGTCGGGCGAACTCTGCAAGAACTTCCGGGCTGATACGAATCTGGAGATTTCCAGGCTCATTCCACGCTTTCGCCGAGTTCAGAACGTGTACCTCACCAGCCCTGCCGATGTACTGCACGCTGACCCGGACATGAACCGCTTTGCCGTCATGCTTGAGTCCCTCAGTCGGATCGATCTTCGTCTGGCCAGACGCGGCTGACGTCAAAACAAAAACGACTAACGCTGCTATTGGGACAAATCGGGACATGCCACGGCCCTCGTGGTTCCAGGAATGCCTCATTCACTGAGCGTCCGCAGAAGAAACGAATCTTCTACGGTGTCAGTTGGTGTTCGCCGTCGGCGAAGGCGTTGTGGCAGGCGTTGCACTTCTGCAGCAGCGACGTGTAGCTGGCCTTTGCGGCGGCGTAGTCGCGTTTGCGGGCTGCCTGGTAGAAATCACCGCCTGCATCGCGGACGGCGGCGGAGAGTTTGCGCCAGGCGGCAGCGTCGTCGCCGCCCTCGGAATCCCGCAGGATCAGCAGGTTGCCAGCCTCGGCCAGGATCAAACCGTCCGACTTGATGCCCTTCCACGCGGCTTTGTCGGCAGGTTCGGTGGCCATCGACTTCTTCAGCCGCTTGTACGGTTCCTCGAAGGCGTACTCCATGAACTCATGCATGCTTGGTTCGACGGGTTTGACTGCGGTTGTCGCTTCAGAAGCATCAGCGTGAACGCTGCGGCTGCTCGAAGTAGAGCCCTGAAACACCAGAGTGGCAGTCAGCAGAGCGGCAAATGCGGAAACGGTCCAGGTACGCATCGTCATCGTGATTCTCCTTAATGGCGGCGACGCAAAAGAGCATTTGCGCCAATTGAGTGTCATGAGTCGTCGACGTTGAGGGCCGGCGACGAACAGGTTCCCGGGAATCGTACTGCAGCGCCGGCGATCTTGAAGGGCGTGCCTGCGGACACTCGCTGAAAAGCGGGAATTGCGATCAAAGCGCGAGCAGTGAAACGAAACAGGCCCGCTCGAACGGGATGATCGAGCGGGCCTGGAAAGAACACCGGACGGCATTCGCCGTTCCGCGATGTCGTTTTATGCGAACAGGCCTGGGACGTGTTCGGCTTTGACGAGTTCACGCGGCTGATTCAGATGGTTGTAGACGACTGTCTGCGGATTGATGCCGATTGCGTGGTACATCGAAGCGAGCAGCTCGGTCGGATGGACAGGGTCCTCCAGCGGAGCGGAACCCGTCTGATCGGACTTGCCATGCACGTAGCCTCGTTTGATACCCGCACCGGCAACGATGCCGGTGTAGCAGTACGGCCAGTGATCGCGGCCATCGTCCGAGTTGCCGTTGCCGGACGTGCTGACGCCTCGCTGCGGGCTGCGTCCGAATTCGCCGATGACAACAACCATCGTCTCTTCCAGCAGGCCGCGTTCGTCGAGGTCAGAGATCAGTGCCGAGACGCCGCCGTCCAGCATCGGGCCCGACTGGTTCTTCATACGGCCCGACAGGCCGACGTGGACGTCCCACGAGTGGTTGTCTGAGTTCGCGACCTTTGGCCAGACGACCTCGACAACCCGCGTGCCGGCTTCAACCAGACGGCGAGCCATCAGGCAGGAATCGCCGAACGTGTTGCGACCGTATCGTTCGCGGATCGCGGATGACTCGGCATCCAGGTTGAACGCGTCGCGAGCTTTGCCGGACACGATCAGGCTGAGTGCTTTGTCGTAGTACTCGTTAAGCGTGTAGTCCTTGACGGCTTCGTCGACGACTTTCATCCGCTTGACGATTGAGTCGCGGAGCTTCGCTCGGCGTTCAAGTCGCGTCGCGAAGACGTCCGGTCGAAGCTGCAAGTCGTCGACCTTGATCTTCGCCATCTTGGACATGTCCATGTCGTCGCCAGGCGGGTACAGCGTGTACGGGTCGAATGCCCGACCGAGGAATCCGGCGGTGCCGCCTTTGCCGACGACGTTCGATTCCTGCAGCGGACGCGGCAGCATCACGAACGGCAGCATCGGTTCGGTCGGCGGCTTGATGCGGATGATGTTCGAGCCGAAGTTTGGAAAGTCCTTCGGATCCGGGGGTTCAAGCTGGCCGGACGGGCTAACTTTGTCCGTCGTGTAACCGGTCATCATCTGGTAGATGGCGGCGGTGTGGTTGAACAGGCCATTCGGCGTGTAGCTGACTGACCGGATCATCGTGAACAGGTCGTTGACCTGAGCCAGCTTCGGCAGCAGTTCGCTGAACTGAACGCCGGGCAGTTTCGTGTCGATCGGGTTGAAGGCGGACTTCACATTGTCCGGTACGTCGGTCTTCGGATCCCACAGGTCCAGGTGCGACGGGCCTCCCTGCAGGTAGCACAGGATAATGCTCTTCGCCTTACCCCAGCCGGGGCCGCCACCGCTTCCGGCCGCCGCTGCCTGAGCCTGAAGCTGCAGCGAGCCGCCGAGCGTCAGTCCGAGCATCCCTGAACCACCGACCCGCAGTACGTCGCGGCGAGAGACTCCGAGTCCGCGATCACAGAGGTCTTTGCCAGGTTCACCGAGAATTCGCCACATCATGAGCTCCAGTGGAAACAGTCCCGCGAGGCGGTCCGTCACGATCGACGATCGATCGGACGGGGAGGGATTTTGAGTCGCGGATGATACCGGCTTATCGAGACTTGAGCGAAACATCTTCAGCGGAATGAAGTTTGGGGAGGCGTTCGAGGCGGCCTGGCACGCATCCGCCAGCGAGTGAGGTATCGACTGCAGCGGAAGTAAGGATTAGCTGGATTCGGACGATCGATCCGGACGATCTGTTCAGCAGAAACTGTCGGGGACGCTGTGCGCCCCCCGCTTTCCACAGGCTGTTCAATCTCTGCAGACGAAGTTGGATGTCATGCAAATCCTTCAGAACAGACGGCGACCGCGACGTCTCGGCCTCGCTTTAGCAATCGGCACCGCGTTGAGTTGGTTGCCTTTGTCCAACGCCGCAGAGCCGCCTGCGTGGCTGACCGCCGACATCGCTCCGGTGGAACAGGCTGCTTCAACGATGCCGAACACCGGACCTTCTGTCGTCAACGCGGCGGCTGGCGAAGTTCGCGACGGGTTCGCTCCACAGTCCACGCCTCAGTTTGCCGATGAAGAATCGTCTGGTGGACCGGCGATCGAGCAGACCAGTTTTCTCGACAACAGATTCGCCGAGTACCTTGCCGAGACGTCTGACCTGACGCTGAGCACTCGGGAAGTGAGCCCCTCGCGAGGTCTCTGGCGGATGCCGGACTTCATGGGCACTCTGCTGAGACTCGGGCCGCAGCACGATGTCACGTTCCGTCCGATTGCGACGACCCCGGGGCCATCTACGGGGACGGTCGTGCTCGACGCCGCCAGCAACCGCTTCGTCTACATCGACGGTTCGAGCGAAACACTCGTGCCCGGAGCGCCGAGCCTCGGCACCGAATTCGTGACCTTCGTGGCGACGGTCGGCGGAGATATCAACGCGACCGCCGGAGTGCTTCCGGACGGAACGCGAGGCTACTTTGGTCTGACGCGGATCACGCAGGACGCCGGCACTGGCATGACGACTCAGTCGCTGCCGGGGTTTGACCTGCTGTCCCAGACACCGCCGGGATCGATGACGATCACGACTGTCAGCGTGACGAACCCGATCAGCATGGTGAATTACAACGCCGAACCGCATTCCGGTCACTTCTCGGTCACCGGGCCATCGCCGACGAATCCGTCGTTCGCGACGGTTGGCGTTAACAGGCAGGCTGACGGTGGCAGCGTGATCCCTCGCAACCGGGTCTTCTTTCACTACAGCTACTTCGACTCTGTTGCACTGGGGCAGGGCCTCGATCTGCACAGGTTCACGCCGGGATTTGAGACGACACTTGCTCACGGGTTGATGTCTCTGGAAGCCCGCTTCCCGTTCGCTTCGACCCTTGACGCTTCACCGGTTCTCAACGGAACGGCCAGCTCCAACCAGGTCGAATTCGGTAACGTCTCTTTGCACCTTAAGAGCGTGCTGGCAGGTGGCGACGACTGGCTGCTCAGCGGCGGCCTGCAGCTCACATTGCCGACGGCGGACGACTACTCGCTGCTGATCAACGACCGAGGCAGGTCGGCGGAATTTCTGCGGCTCGAAAACGATACCGTTCATTTGATGCCGTTCATCGGACTCGCATCCGCTCCCAACGATCGTTTCTTCGCGCAGTCGATCGTGCAGTTCGACGTCGATGGTCGCGGTCGCACCTTGAAGCTCTCCCCGAATGCACTCAACGGTGGAAGCCTGGCGAGCATCGGGCGGTTGAATGACGCAGCGTTTCTCTACTTCGACTCGAACGTTGGCTTCTGGCTGCTCAGCGATCCGGAAGTCTCGACGCGAATGGTGACCGGTGTTGCTCCCGTATTTGAACTGCACTCCGCGATTCCCATCAGCGATGCCGACCGAGTTGGCTTCGCTCCTCTGGGAAGCCTTGGCACCACGCGCGACTACAGCATTCTGACGGCGACATTCGGCTGCGTGTTTGAACTGTGGCACACGACCCTGCTGCAGGTTGGGTACTCAACACCTCTCGAAGGCGGTCTCAGCGAAGACTTCGACGGCGAAGTGCGAGTGATGCTTTCACGTCGTTTTGGCGCCCGTTGAATCGAGTGCCGCGACGACGCGGTGAAAAACGAATTCACACGCCGGGCAGTTCAATCATGGCGAGTCCTGGCGACACACACTGAAAAACAAGACCACAGCGGAAGCACGATGCTTCTGCCCGACCCTGCTAAAGACAAGGATGTCCCATGAGTTTCGGACACTGGCTCGAACGACTGAAGGCAGGAATTCGTACCGGCACCCGTCAGCGTCTGGACCGACGCTCGGTCGCGCAGCCTGCTGGCCTGCTGGCTCCAGCCGGGGCTTCCTGCCTGGGACTCTGGCAAATGACCGACAGAGGGCGTCGGTCACTGCTGCGGCACGACTACGTTGCAGCCATAACCGGCTGGACGGAACGGCTTGAGGACCGGACGCTGCTGACGTTAAGCCCCGGGGACATCGCCGTCATCGGAATCCAGGCTGACTCGGGGACCGATGGCGAGTTCTCGTGGGTCCCGCTCGTCGACCTGACGGCGGGCGAGGAGATCTATTTCACGGATAATGCTTTCGACACGGCACTGACTCCTGACGCGTTCATCACGACTGGCTCTACCGCAGAATGGCTCGCCAGGTTCACTGTCCCCGCAGGCGGAATCACCGCGGGTACGACACAGACGGTCTCGGGGACCCCGGCAAACTACACGTTCGTGACTGGCGTAGGCTTTGGCGACGACACCAAGATCAATATCTCCGCTGGCGGTGAAGCGATTCACGTGTTCCAGTCGACGACGAATCCGAGTGATGCGGGATTTGGCGAGATCGGATCGTTCGATTTCAATCCCATCTTTTCCGCCGCGAACGTTACGACGGACTGGAATGCGTGGACCGGTGGCGCCAGTTCCAGTAGCTCGAACCTGCCGACGGGACTGACTGATGGCGTCAACGCGGTCGCTGCCGGGTTCGGTGCTGGAGCCGGAGACGAGTACGACAACGCGCGCTACAACGGCAGCCTGGACGGCGACCGCGCTACCGTTCTGGCCAGGATTGCCAACGCCGCCAACTGGATTGGCGACGATGTCACGACCACGTCCGGGTGGACGGACGTCAGCGGTGGAGCCGGCGGAGCCATCTCGGGTGGGAATACGGCTCCGACAATTTCCATCGGCAACACCAACCTGACTTACACGGAAGGCGAAGCCGCGAAGCAGATTGATTCCGCGGGAACCGTCAGCGATTCCGACGGCGATCCGGACTGGAACGGCGGCACTCTGGAAGTTCAGATCACGGCGAACTCAGAAGCCGGCGACGAGATCAGCATCAGTGACACCGACGGCGACGGTACCTCCATCACGATCAGCGGCACGAACATCTTTGCAAACGGCACCGACATCGGTGATCTGAGCGCCAGCGGCGCCGTCGTCACTGGCGGCACCAAGCTGACGATCACGTTCGATTCGGACGCAACGAACTCGAACGTCCAGGAAGTTCTGCAATCAATTCGTTACCGCACAACGTCAGACAATCCCGGTACGTCGAACCGTACGGTCACGTTCACGGCGACCGATAACAGCGCGGCAGGCGCATCGGACACTCGTACCATTGTTGTCACGGCTGTGAATGACGAGCCCACTCTGACGTCGACCGGGCAGGATCCAACTTTTACTGAAGGTGGTTCCGCGGCAACGTTGTTTAGTTCAACCAGTGTCAGCACGGTGGAATCCGGACAGACGATCACAGGTCTGACGCTGACCGTCACCAACGCGAACGACGGCGCCGACGAGAAGCTCAACGCCGACGGCACGGTCATCGCGCTGACGAACGGCAACTCGGGGACGACCGCGACCAACAGTCTCAGCTTCAACGTGGCCGTGAGCGCAGGAACGGCGACCGTCACCTTCAGCGGTGGGACGATGTCGACGACCGCCACTCAGACGCTGGTCAATGGCCTGAGCTATCAGAACACCAGAGACACGCCAGACACCTCCAACCGAGTCGTGACGCTGACATCGCTTCTCGACAGTGGCTCCAACACGGGGGCTAACGACAACACGGCGGCTCTGTCTGTGGCGTCGACTGTCACAGTGACCGCGGTGAACGATCTGCCGGCCTTTAGCGGGCTCGACGGGGCGCCGACGTTTATCTCTGGTGGCTCGGTGGTGACTCTCGACTCGAACGTGACTGTCGCCGACAACGAACTGGACGCGGCTAATGACTACGCAGGAGCGTCGCTGGTCATCGCCCGGAACGGCGGAGCGAACGCGGACGACAACTTCAGCTTCGACACGTCCGGTGCATTGTTCACAGTTTCGGGAAGCAACCTGCAGTCCGGTGGGCTGACGTTTGCGACGTTCACCAATAGCACCGGCACGCTGACGGTGAACTTCACGTCAAGCAGTACCACCGCGACCTCTGCGCTCGTCGACGACGTGCTGCAGCACATTCAGTACGAGAATACCAGTGGGTCTCCACCGGCGATGGCCCAGCTCGACTGGACGCTAAGCGACGGAAACTCCGGCAATGCCCAGGGCACGGGTGACAATCCCGGCACAATCACCGGCTCGACAACGGTCACCATCGCGGCTCTGGAGACCAGCGTCACGCTCTCGGGCGGCACATTGACGATCACCGATACGAACGGCGGCAGCAGCGACGATGACCTGACGATCAGCTACTCGGGCAGCACGTACACGATCTCGGACGGAGGCGGGCTCCTGATTGACGCATCGTCAATCGCCGGTTCGACTGGCTCGGGCACGTCAACGGTCACAGTCCCGGATACCGGCGTGACGGGCATCCTGTTCGACGTGCTGGGTGGGGACGACGCGGTCACGGTCACCAGCGTGCAGGCCAGCTTCAGTGGCGACTTCACAATCACCGGAGGCACGGGCGCCGACTCGGCCACGATCAACGGAGCCATCGCCACGACGGGAACGGGAGCGATCAACGTCACGGTCGGCAGCAACATCGTGCTGAACAGCGGGTCGAGCCTGACAACGGTCGACGGTGGCATCACGCTCAGTGCGAACGCGGATGGTGGCCAGGACGCGGACTTTGTCGGCATCGACGCGAGCAATGCGACGATTCAGACGACGGGGACAGG
>JAPOLP010000491.1 GCA_029977045.1 Planctomycetota bacterium | reverse complement strand
GCGAGTTTCGGAGAAACTCGCCTACGGCTGTCGGCAAGCGAGCGTTGAGGCTTCGGGGCAAACGACGGATTCTCGAATGGCGATATGAGGGTGCGATGGCTGGGGATCCCTGGTAGACTCACTGCCCCACCTTGGGCCGGAATCTGGTCCGAACAACTCCCGCCTGATGACGATTTGCCATGAAGCTGTTTCCCGTTCCTGCTGCGCTTGTCCTGCTGCTGTTTGCGCTGCCTGCTGGCGTCGCTCTTGCCGACGATGATCAAGCTGTCGCTGACCCTGCCGGGATCGAGTTCTTTGAGAAGAAGATTCGACCGGTGCTGGTTGAGCACTGTTATGAGTGCCACTCGGCGGATGCGAAGGAAGTGAAGGGTGGGTTGCTGCTGGATTCTCGGGACGCGACGCGGAATGGGGGCGAATCGGGTCCTGCCGTTGTGCCGGGGAAGCCGGGGGAGAGTCTGCTGCTTGAAGCGTTGCGGTTTGAATCGTTCGAGATGCCGCCGTCGCAGCGGCTGCCCGACAGAGTGGTCGCTGACTTCGAGCAGTGGATCAAACTCGGAGCGCCGGATCCGCGGGACGAGGTGACTCGACCGAAGGCCGCTGTCGGGATCGATATCGAAGCCGGTCGCGAGTTCTGGTCGTTTCAGCGACCGACTCGGCACGCGGCTCGGACTGTTCAGAATGCCGAGTGGGCGCGGCGACCAATCGATGCGTTCGTGCTCGCTCGTCAGGAAGCTGCGGGGCTGTCGCCGAATGCGCTCGCGGACAGGCGGACGCTCATCCGGCGTCTGTATCTGACGGTCCACGGACTGCCGCCGACGGCTGAGCAGGTCGACGCGTTTCTGGCGGACGAGTCTCCGAACGCGTGGAGCGATCTGGTCGATCAGGTGCTGGCGGCGCCGCAGTATGGTGAGCGGCTCGCGCGGCTGTGGCTCGACATTGCCCGGTATGCCGAGGACCAGGCTCACATCGTCGGCAACAATCGCTCGCTGTGTTACCCGAACGCCTGGATGTATCGCGACTGGGTGATCGAGGCGCTCAACGCGGACATCGCGTACGACGAATTCATCCGGTTGCAGCTGGCGGCGGATCAGTTCGCGGCGGACGACAGCGACGCTCAGATCGCACTCGGCTTCCTGGGACTCGGCCCGAAGTACTACCGCCGCGGTGATGCCGAGGTCATGGCCGACGAGTGGGAGAGCCAGATCGACACGGTGATGCGCGGCCTGCAGGGGCTGACCGTCGGCTGTGCCCGCTGCCACGATCACAAGTTCGATCCGATCCCGGCGACGGATTACTACTCGCTGGCGGGCATCTTCGCGAGCACCGAGATGTTCAACGAACCGCTCGACGGCGAGCGGGAAAAAGAGAAGAACGGACACGCGAAGAAGCCGGAAGAGTCGCGGCACATCGTCCGCGATCAGAACCCACGCGACATCGAAGTGCAGATTCGCGGCAACGTCAAAACCAAAGGCCCGGTGGTCGAGCGGGCGTTTCTCAGCGTGCTCAGCCCGAGCGAACGGTCGCACTTCAACGAGGGCAGCGGTCGGAAGCAGCTCGCCGAGGCGATCGCTCACCGCGACAACCCGCTGACGGCACGCGTCATCGTCAACCGCGTCTGGGCACTGCTGTTTGGTTCGCCGCTGGTCGGCACGCCGAGCAACTTCGGAGCACTCGGCGAAGCACCGACGCACCCGGAACTGCTCGACGATCTGGCCGTCCGGTTTATGGACAACGGCTGGTCGCTGAAGTGGCTGTCGCGAGAGATCCTGCTCTCGGCAACGTGGCAGCAGAGCAGTGATCTCGACGCGGCGAAGCAGAAGAGCGATCCCGCCAACCGCCTGCTGTGGCGAGCGAACCGGCGGCGGCTGGATGTCGAAAGCTGGCGGGACACGATCCTCGAAGTCGCGGGGCGGCTCGACCGGACCGTCGGCGGCGCGTCTATCGATCCTCAGAAGCCGGAAGAGACTCGTCGTTCGGTGTATGCCGAGATCAGCCGGCTCGACCTGAACCCGATGCTGGCGAAGTTCGACTTCCCCGATCCGAATGCTCACGCAGCGCGACGCGTCGAGACGACGACTCCGCTGCAGAAGATGTTTGTGCTCAACAGCCCGTTCATGGTGCGTCAGGCCGAAGCGCTGTCGCAGCGGATTCAGGCCTCGGCGGAGAGTATCGAGGATCAGATCGCGGCTGCCTGGCGAATCGTCTTTGGCCGGCAGCCGGACGCAGAAGAGGCGACGCTTGCTGCGTCGTTTGTCGGCGGAGATGCCGAAGGCCGAGGCGAACGCTGGAACCAGTTCACTCAGATCCTGCTGGCGTCGAACGAGCTGCTGATTGTGGATTAGTAGGGTGTGACAAGCGGGATGGGATTCAGAATGAGGTGTGCCGGCGCGGAGATCTCCGGGCCATGCAAGTGCTGGCCAACGATGTTGATCTCCCGCGCCGGCACACCTGTATGGAGATCCGCTCCGCTTGTCACACCCTACGGAAGATTCCGGGTCAAACGAAGAAACGAATAAAGGTGCGTTGCACGCACCCTACAAAAGAGAAACGCGATGTTCCTTTCACGACGAGACATGCTGCAGAAGGCCGGGGCGGGGTTCGGGATGCTCGGGCTGGCTGGTGCGCTGCAGACGGCGGGGCGGCTTTCCGTTGCTGGAGAAGCGGGATCAACGGGAGCACTTCCGGGCGGAGTTCCACATTTTCCAGCGAAGGCGAAACGCGTCGTGTTCCTGTTTATGAACGGAGCACCCTCGCACGTTGACACGCTGGATCCGAAGCCGGTGCTCAAGAAGTACGCGGGCGAGCAGCCATCGGGGCAGCTCTACAAACCGTCGAAGGGCGCGGGGTATATGCCGTCGCCGTTCCACTTCCGCCCGCATGGCGAGAGTGGCGTCGTGATGAGCGAGCTGCTGCCGAATCTGGGTCGGCACGCGGACGAGCTGTGCGTGCTGCGGTCGATGCACACCAACGTGCCGAATCACGAACCCGGTCTGCTGATGATGAACTGCGGCAACCTGCAGCCCATCCGTCCGAGCCTCGGTTCGTGGGCAGCGTACGGGCTTGGGTCCGAGAATCAGAACCTGCCGTCGTTCGTGACGTTGTCGCCGGGCCTGCCGGTCGTCGGGCCACAACTCTGGTCGAACTCGTTCCTTCCGGGTGAGTATCAGGGCACAGCGATCGACACGAACGACATGGCCGTCGACAAGCTGGTCGCGAATCTCAAACACCCGAGCCTGTCGCGGTCGGAGCAGCGGAAGCAGCTCGACGTGCTACTGGCTCTGAACCGGCGGCACATGGAGAAGCGGCAGAACGACCCGCTGCTCGATTCGCAGATTCGCGCGATGGAACTGGCCTTTGACATGCAGCGGGAAGCGTCGGAAGTGTTCGACATTTCCAGCGAGCCCGAGCACGTTCAGGCAGCGTATGGCGAGTCGGTGTTTGGCCGAAGCTGCCTGCTCGCTCGGCGGCTGCTGGAGAACGACGTCCGCTTCGTGCAGGTTTACTACGTCACAAAGTCCGGCAAGCAGCCGTGGGACACGCACTCGAAGAACAACGAACGGCATCGCGAGCTGTGCGCGGACGCCGACAAGGCATCGGCGGCGCTGATCGGTGACCTGAAGGAACGCGGGCTGCTCGACGACACGCTGGTTGTCTGGGGCGGCGAGTTTGGCCGGACGCCGTACGCTCAGGATAAGAAGAACTTTGATACCGCCGGTCGCGACCATCATCACACTGGCTTCTCGATGTTCATGGCCGGTGGCGGCGTCAAAGGCGGGATGATGTACGGAGCGACTGACGAGTTCGGGATGCGAGCCGTCGAAAACCGCATCCACGTTCACGACCTGCACGCCACGATCCTGCACCTGATGGGCATCGACCACGAACGGCTGACGTATCGCTACTCCGGCCGCGATTTCCGCCTGACGGATATCCACGGCAACGTCGTGCGGGATATTCTCGCGTAGGCTTCGACTAGGTCCGAAACGTCGGGTGGCCTGGGCTGGAGCGAGGTACGAGCGAAGCCCCGGTCGGTCTTCCTGAAATTGATGCTTCCGGGGGCTCCTTCCGCGGCCTCACCCCAGCCCCGGCCCCCCGTCAGTAGCGAAATTCGCGCAGAGTTTCGGCAGCAGCGAACCGAAACTCTGCGCGAGTTTCGCTACGGGCTGGCTGACGAGACGCGGGACGATCGTTACGCTCCGGCCCACTTCTTCTGAACGCTCTTTCGCCCGGTTTGTGGCTTTATGGATACGCTCGATTATTTCGCGGAAACGCCGTTGCTGAATGACGGCACGCTGATTCTTTCGTTTTCCGGCTGGATGGACGGCGGCGACGCGTCGACGGGGACGGTCGATCGTCTGATCGGGCTGCTGAACGCCGAACCGTTTGCCGAGATCGATCCCGACCCGTTTTACATCTTCAACTTTCCTGGCCCGATGGAGATCGCTTCGATCTTCCGGCCCGAAATCAACATCGAAGACGGGATCGTTCAGTCGGTCGAGATGCCTCGCAACGAGTTCTTCGCCGCGGAGGAGCAGAACCTGATTCTGTTCAAGGGTCGCGAGCCGAATCTCAACTGGCGACGGTTTGGCGATCAAATCTTTCAGGTCGCGAGAGACTGCGGCGTCAAGAGGCTGCTGTTCGTCGGGTCGTTTGGCGGTTCGGTGCCTCACACGCGCGAGCCGCGAATGTTCGTGACGTGCACGACAGAAGAGCTGCATCAGGAGCTGAAGGGTGTCGGCCTGCGGCGGACGAATTACGAAGGCCCTGGTTCGTTCATGACCTGGCTGATGCTGCAGGCGTCGGCGGTTGAGATTGAAATGGTCTCGCTGGTCGCCGAGATCCCCGGCTACCTGCACGGTCCGAATCCGTACTGTCTGGAAGCGATCACGCGGCGGTTGGCGCGGATTCTCAAGCTGTCGCTGGACCTCGACGAACTGCGGGCGGCGACGAACGAGTGGGAAGAAGAAGTCTCGGCGATGGTCGAAGAGACGCCCGAGATGGTCGACAAGATCCGGGAACTCGAAGACGTCTACGACCGCGAACTCGTCGAGCTGGAAGAGCTGCGTCAGCCTGAGTGACGATCGAATTGACTCACACGAAGGCACAAAGGCACGAAGCAGAATTCAGATTGTCGTAGTGGACGAGGCTACGAGTCCCAGAGAGTCATCCAGAAAAGG
>JAPOLP010000841.1 GCA_029977045.1 Planctomycetota bacterium | reverse complement strand
CCGCTACCCGCTGACAACCGGCTGCAAATCAACCGGCGCTCCGAGTTCCAGCGTGTCGACCTGCTGCAGGTGCGGGGACGGAGCCGTTCGGAACTGCAGACGGCTGACCCGACCTTCGCGGTCAACGATCAACACGTTGTTTTCGTCGATTGGCTTCAGCGCAACCCATTGCACGCCATCTGCCTGTTCGATCGTGCCGAGGAAATCCTCAACGACGCTGCCTGAAACTCCGGCGACGCGAAGTTTGTCCGCCAGCGGAACAACAGCACCTCCGGCCACTGGAACGGGATCAAGCACGGCACCGGCTTCCATGGGGAAGTCCTGTCCGATCTTGCCCGCCTGATTGACGATCCACAGTCGAGCATTTTCCCCACCCATAGACACCGCGATCTGCTGATTCGGCAGCAGCCCCGCGTGCAACGGTTCGGAGAGTGCCGGTGGAAGATCCAGCACGCCATTCGGTTGAAACCGGAATCCGCCCGTTTCCAGATCCTTCTGGGTCACCGTAAACAGTTCACCCGACTTCGTGAGACAGACCGCGCTGTCGCCAGTCGGCAGAATCTGCAGCAGGCCGCTGCCGACAACCGTCTTCCACTGGTCGGTCATCGATTCGCCGTCGTACTGGATCAGCGCAACCGAGTCGCTCTCAAGCTGATGCCAGCCGACGAAGAGAGTCCGCCCGATGTTCTGAATCGGCTGCGCTGCGGCTCCGATAAAGACGCGCTTCTGCTGGTCCTCAAGCATCGAGTCCTGGTTCAGCTGAAACAGCCGCAGATGATCGCCGGCCGACCAGACCATTCCATCTGCCCCCGCGAGCAAATGCACTGCTCCCGCATAGTCCGACAGCTTCGGCGGCTTCGCGACGGAATTCAGCGGATCCTTGTCCTGATCGTCGCTGACGGTGAAGACGCTGAACTGCTCACCTTCGGCGGGAACAAACAACTGATTGCCGCGAAGTACCAGCCGATCACGAACATGCTGATCAACTCGAACGCTGCCTCGCTCAGTCACTCCAGCGCCCGCTGCCGAGGCGTCGAGAACTCGCAAATGAGCGGAGTCTGTTCGGTCGTTTTCGACCATCAGGACAAGCTCACCCATTGACTGCAGAGGCACATCGATTGTTCCCGGTCGCTGACCGATGAACGACACATGCTCGCACTGCAATTCGCGAGTTCCCACCGAGTAGCAGACCGCCTCATCGCCAGCGATCACCATGTGCTGCTGGTCACGAGTCAGTGCCGGCGGAGAATACACCGGTTGTGAGAACGTCAGCCGCGCGGTCGCCGTGCCGGATTCAACTTCGATCTTGTAGAGATGGTTGCCCTGCGTCGGCAGGTAGATCTGCTGTCCGTGAATGAGCGGTTCGCCGGTTACGGGTTCATCCAGCGTCTGACGCCAGGCGAGCTTGCCGGTCAGCCGGTTAACGAGAACCAGTTCCTGCCAGGTCGTATCGAAACAGAGCAGGCCAGGAACGACCGTATCGACCTCAACGGGGAAGAACGGCGTGTCCGGTCCGATCGAACGACGCCAGACCGGATCACCCGTGGCAGTATCGATGCCGTAAACACAACCTTGCGAAACCGCAAAGACGTTTCGGCCTTCCGACATGTCGTCCGTCCGCGCCCGAGTGTGCAGCGTCAACGTCAGCGGAGCTGGAACCGGCAGCGGTCGGTCTTCTTTGGACGCTTCCTGATTCAGTTCCTCGCGGACGACCAGAGCCTGCTCGGTTTCCAGAGTCTGCGTCAGCAGCTTGTTCAGCTTTGCGTCGGTCGACAGATCCGCATACCGATCCAGCAGGCGTCGGCGAGACTTGAGAGCCTCCAGCGGCGTCTTACGCTCAAGGAACTTCGTGATCTCTTCGTATGTCGCCTGTGTCGCTTCGTGTTTGATGATTGCCGCGACGGCCTTCTCGCGGGAGAGCTTGATCGCCTTGTGTACCTCGACCGGAGGATTTTCCGGGTCGCTGAACCGGTCGATTAACAGGTCGGCTTCATCCGAGACATCGAGAAGCTCCCGGCGCTTCAGCTTTGCGGCACTCTCCAGTGCGCCGCGCGCGATCTTTTCCGAGTATGCGGCCAGTGCTTCGTATTCGTCTTTGTACTCGTCGAAATCCCGCACTTCTTCGTTGTAGAGATTCAGCGCTTCCAGGCCTTTGTCCCAGGCCGCCGCGGATCCGCCAATCTCTTTATCGATTCGCGCCTTTGCCCGTTTGACCGTTGCCGGGTACGTGTATCTGTCCCGACCGTGTCGCAGCAGGAAATCGTCCAGCGATGCAATGGCCTGCGAGTAGCGTTGCTCTGAGATCGCGGCATCGATCGACTGCAGTTCCTTCTCCGTCGATTTACGACCGATGATGAACCAGTATGCACCGGCGGCGACGGCCAGTGCGACTGCCAGGCCACCCAGTGACAGCACGAGCGGTGACTTGACCGCTTCCTGCTCGCCCGGACGCTTCTGGTGCTTCATCGCCATGCGCGCGAGCGCCGACGGCCCCTTCTTTTCCTTTTCCTCACCGGCAGCGGAATCGTCGTCGTCAGCCGAGTCTTTCGTCGACTTACTTTCCTCGACGGTACCGCCACCGCGTTTGAGCACCGGCGGCTTCCTCGGGCCGGAACCTTCCTCGAAGACATCGCCCTCGTCGTCGTCGAAGAGGTCGTCTTCGTCGAGCCAGTCGGGCATTCCGTCTTTCTTCGCCATCGCTTTCAGTCCTTCCTGCGAGCCGCCTTTGTCAGGCAACAGGTCAGGTTCTTTTCTCTAATCCTTGTTCTCACGCGAAGCGCGAGAACGAGTTTCTTTGTGATGGTCATTCGGCTCCGCTGGTAATGCCGAGCCGTATCTTCTGCATTTGAACTTCGTTCGCCGCGTCGATCGCCTTAACGACCATCTCATGCAGCGCGTTTTCGTGGGACGTAATTAGCACTTCGTTCATCCGACTGGCACGCAGCATGTCCGGCAGCCGCGTCTGATCGCTGACTGGCTCGTCGTCAACGTACATGACGTTGCGCGAATCGATGTGCACCGTGACCGACGTCTCTTCCATTTCCTGAATCGAGATCGACGTCGACGCGCCTTCCTCGTCCGGATCCGGTGCCGGAACTTCCAGTGTCTTCTGGATGCTGAACGACGCTGTAATCATGAAGAAGATAAGCAGCAGGAACGTGACGTCGACCATCGGCGTCAGGTCCATTTCCTCGTCGTCGACTCGACTGCTGTTCCCGAAGAAGTCGTCTTCTTCATCCTCGTCATCATCGCCCGCAAACAGCTCATCCGGAACGTAGACCGGAGCCGGAGTGGCGGGGTCATGTCCCGCATCTTCAAACTGCTTTTTAAATTTTAGCACGGCGGCAAAGGCGTCATTCGCCCCCGCAGGGGAGTTATG
>JAPOLP010000494.1 GCA_029977045.1 Planctomycetota bacterium | reverse complement strand
CATTCCGGAACGCAGGCTTCGCAGTCGATGCACTCGTCGGGATGAATCACGACGATGGCTTCGCCTTCGTAGAAGCACTCAACCGGGCAGACAACGACGCAGTCAGTGTACTTGCAGTTAAAACAGGGTTCGGCAACGACGTGAGCCATTGGATGTCCCTTTCTTGTGTGTCGATCCCGTTGAAAGCTGCGGCAACCGGCACGGGCCAGAGTAAATCAGAGTGGACTGAACGCTCCGAACGCCTGCTCGAAACGCATACGGTTTAGTTTTCGAGGTTTATCGGCAGAGGGCAGGGCCGCCCTCCGAAGAAGTGTCTGGATCACGCAGATTCAAGCGATTCTGCTGCCCGTTCCTGACACAAGCGCGGGATCGTAGTTCTGCCTTTTCAGAGTGTCAAGGTGCGGAAAAACGGCAATTTCCAGCGGTAAAGTGCCCAGTTCCCGATGCCGGGAAGGCAGTTGAAAACGGCTCAAGTCCTGCTCAGTCAGCCTTCTTCTCGTCGTCCTTCGGAGCGTCCTTGTTCTCTTCCGCCGACGTCTCGCTGAGCTTCCCCTTCAGGTATTCGAGAGCCTTGTTCAGCTGCTTGTCGTCGAAGCTGGACTTCTCCGGCGCATCTGTCTTCAGGATGTCCCGTTCGCGGCGGGCTTCGGCATAGTCCGCGAGTTCCTGGCGGGACATGCGAATATCAAGGTCTTTCTCGGGAGTGACTCCCCACTCCTCATTGTCCTCAGCCGTGTAGCGGTCGATGTTCGCTCCGCTCGGTCGCAGGTAACCAGCCGTTGTCAGCTTGATCGCCGATTGTCCCTGGTCAATGTCGACCACGTTCTGGACGAGACCCTTACCGAACGTTCGTTCGCCAATGATGGCTGCCCGTTTGTGGTCCTGCAGGCAGGCACTGACAATCTCGCTGGCCGACGCGCTGAAGCGGTTGACGAGGATCGCCATCGGAAAGTCGCTGAAGGTTCCCGGCTCGGAAGCTTCCCAAGTGCGAGGCTCACTGTTGCGGCCTTCGGTGCTGACAATCGTGCCAGACTCGATAAACAGGTCGGCAATGCTGATTGCCTGGGACAGCAGCCCGCCGGGATTAAAACGCAGATCGAGGACCAGAGCCTTCATCCCACGTTCTTTCAACTGCTGCAGGACGGCGGCGAGTTCGTCGGCGCTCTGACGGCCAAACTGAGTCAGCCGGACGTAGCCGATCTTGTTCTCGTCATCGAGCATGAACTCCCACTGGCCGTCCGACTTGTAGTGGTCGCCCAGAACCGACTTTACCTGAATGATCGCGCGCGTAATGTTGAGGTCGGCTTCTTCGCCGTCGCTCATGTGCCGGACTTTGACGGCGACGTCGTCACCGGCGGGCCCCTTCATCAGTTCAACTGCTCGGGTCAGCGGCATGTTTTCCGTGTCTTCGCCGGCAATTTCGAGGATCAGATCGCCAGCGCGGACTCCCGCGTTGTAGGCCGGAGTGTCCGGCAGCGGCGAGATGACCATGATGCGCCGCGTCGAAGGGTCAATCTGAACCTGAATTCCGACACCGCCGAATTCCTGCTCGACACGCTGGTTGAACTGTGTGAGTTCTTCCCGCGAGATGTAGGTCGAGTACGGATCGAGTTCGAGCAGCATTCCTCGAACGGCAGCTTCCATCAGCTTGCGACGGTCGACTTCCTTCACGTAGTTCCGCTCGACCTGCTCGAACGTGTCGGCGAACAGCTGCATCAGCTGGAAGTATTCGTCGTCGGCCTTAGCACCCTTCTTCTTGTCTTCGTCTTCGCCGCGAACGGAGTTGACCAGCAGAACGAGGACGGTGACCCAGATCGTCTGAAGAACCCAGCGTTTGTCGAACTTCATCGTTGCTCACTCCTGACAGCGGAGTCGCTGCTCCGCAAAAAACGCCTGCCGAGCGACCAGAGCCCATTGGGGCTTTTGAGTGCTCGGTCGAACCACCGTGAGACAGCCATCGTGACCAGAACCGGCGGTCGGACGAAGCGATCGAGTGTAGGAGCCCCCTGAAAACGCGGCAAGCTGCATATAGCCCGTCCAATCCGCACAGCCGCCGTCAAAAGCACAGCCGCCGCCAGAAGTGGAAGTGGCCGCCAATCGCCGATCGGCTGCCGCCGGGCAGGAAATCGTCTTCCGCGAAATAAGCTCACCAGCCGACCTTCGACAGAGTGTGACGCTGTGCGCAGCCTTCGAGTACAAGGCTCAGAAGAAAGCCACCAGTGATTGGCCTCCGTCAGAATCCGAACAAGCCGTCATTCCTGACAGATGCCATCACTGTCCGCAGCCGGAAGGGTCACCGCTTCAGTCACGGTCGGCAGAAGTGAGCTATCTTCACTCCCAGTCACCGCCCATTGTCGAGCACTCCAACTCCGATTCACACCGGCGACAATGCTGCGAGTCATCCTTACGACGATCCTGGCAATCCTTCTGCTGCTCGTCATGTCGACGATCGCGGTGCCGGTTGCGCTGGGAGATGACTCGCCCGTTCTGGTTTTGCCTGAACCTGCGACGGCAACCACTGCGGACGAAGCGACGTTGACCAGCTCAACTGAATGGGTCGATCTGCCCGTCGTCCCTGCTGTCGACGATGCCGTTCCTGCTTTCGCTCTTTCGACTGAGAACACTGAGCCCGCGGTTCCCGCTCCAGTTGCCCTGCCGGTGACATCGTCGATCTGCGATGAGTCACACTGGATCCTCAGCATCCGTCACTGCTCGCGAGACTGCCCCGAATGTGCCTGCCGGTTCGACTTTGGCGTCCAGCGAGCCGACTGGAACGGAAACTGGGAGCCGTCATCGATGGCCGAGTTTCAGCAGTCGATGATTCCCGGCGTTCCGATCTGTGTGATGATTCACGGAAGTTTTGTGACTGAGGAAACCGTCGCTGAGGACAGCCGTCAGACATTTCGCTGGCTGCGTCAGGCGGCTCCCAATCTGCCGCTGCAGGTCGTCTTTATCTCGTGGCCCAGCGACGGCATCTTCACGCTGGATCCAGCCGTCGCCGCATCGTCGCTGTTCCCGACTGTTGACGTCGGCATCCTCGGCCGGCGAGCCGAACTGAACGGCTGCCGGATTGCGAAGCTGGTTCAGTCGTTCCCGCAGGAATCGCCTGTCTGCCTGATCGGCCACAGTCACGGAGCCCGAATGGTCGGGTCGGCGATGCACTTCCTGGGCGGCGGTGAACTGCAGGGAATCCGCGTCTGTGACGGCCCGAGTCATCGCGTCCGGTCGATCCTGGCCGCGGCGGCCATCGACCACGACTGGTTCGTGCCAGGCCAGCGTTACGATCAGGCTCTCTGCGGAGCGGAGTGCGTCTTGAACCTCCGCGCAAAATACGACTGGGCACTCAATATTTACCCGATGCGTCGCCCCTTCTCGCGTCTGGCGCTCGGACAAAGCGGCTTCACCTCGAAAGACCGCCAGCAACTTGGAGACCGCGCACCGCAGGTCGCCGACTTCGACGTGTCGGAGGCCTTGGGCGTTGGCCACATCTGGCCTCGCTACTACGAACAGCCAGGCATCGCCGCCGCAATCGTTCCGTGGGTCTACTTCCTCGAGTAGATGCATCACAGGATGAACTGGCTGAGATCCTCGCTCGAACTGACTTCGTCGAGCCGCTCACGCACGAACGCCGCGTCGACTGCCACCGTCTTCTTCTTCAGCTCGGGTGCGTCGAAGCTGATTTCTTCAAGCAGGTGTTCGAGGATCGTGTGCAGCCGCCGGGCGCCGATGTTCTGCGTCGTCTGGTTGACCTGAAACGCGATGTCGGCCAGTGCGTCGATCGCGTCAGGCTGAAACGCCAGTGAGATTACCTCGACACTCAGCAGCGCCTGATGCTGCTTCGTAATCGCACCGTTGGGTTCCGTGAGAATCCGGACGAAGTCATCGCGGGTCAGCTCAGACAGTTCGACACGAATCGGAAACCGGCCCTGCAGTTCGGGCATCATGTCCGCCGGTCGGGCACGGTGAAACGCGCCGGCGGCGATGAACAGGATGTTGTCCGTCTTCAGGTAACCGTACTTCGTCTGCACGGTCGTGCCTTCGACGATCGGCAGCAGGTCGCGCTGGACCCCCTGGCGACTGACGTCGGCACTGCGGCCTTCTTCGCTGCCGCAGACCTTGTCGATCTCGTCGATGAAGACGACGCCGGATTCCTCGGCCAGCCGGATCGCTTCTTCCTGCAGAGCGTCCTGATCGATCAGTGCTTCGACTTCCTGATCGAAGATGACGTTACGCGCCTGAGCGACCTTCAGTTCGCGCGTGTGCCGCTTCTTCGGAACGATCCGCTCGAGCATGTTCTGCATGTCGAGGTCCATCTGCTCGATACCCATGTTCGAGAAGACCTGGACCGGCGACTGCCGCTGCTCGACGTTCAGCTCGACGTTGCGTTCGTCGAGCTTTCCGGCCCGCAGCATCTCGCGGAACTTCTCGCGGGTCCGTGCGTGTCGCTCGGCGCGTTCGTGCGTTTCGACGTCCGACTCAGCTTCGAGCCCCGTATCCGGCTCGTCATCAGCGTCGGCGTCCGACGTGTGCAGCAGCATGTCGATGAGCCGTTCTTCCGTCCGCTGCCAGGCTGCTGGTTCGACGTCCTTACGTTTCCGGTCGCGGACCATGTTCAGTGACGACTCGACCAGGTCGCGGATAATCGACTCGACATCGCGACCGTAGTATCCGACTTCGGTGTACTTCGTCGCCTCGACTTTGACGAACGGAGCGCCGGTCAGGTCAGCCAGCCGCCGCGTGATCTCAGTCTTGCCGACGCCGGTCGGACCGATCATGAGGATGTTCTTCGGCGTGACTTCGCGGCGCATCTCATCGGGAAGCTGCTTCCAGCGCCAGCGATTCCGCAGCGCGATCGCGACCGCGCGTTTGGCGTCGTTCTGTCCGACGATGTGCCGATCGAGTTCGGCGACAATCTCGCGCGGCGTCAGTTCGCGCACGACAGCTCCTCCACAATCAGATTTGAGTTCGTGTAGACGTCAGTCTCGGCGGCGATCTTCAGTGACTCTTCAACGATTTCCTTCGCCGAGAGTTCCGTATGCCGCACGAGTGCCCGCGCCGCGGAAACCGCGTACGGACCGCCGGAACCGATCCCGAGGATTCCGTCCGACGGCTGCACGACGTCGCCGTTGCCCGAGATCAGCAGACTGTGCGACGCGT
>JAPOLP010000460.1 GCA_029977045.1 Planctomycetota bacterium | reverse complement strand
TGGCGCGATTTATTCTGGAAAGAGACCACTGATGAAGCTCGAACTGCTGCCCGAGATCAAGTCACCGCGAGATCTGGATAAGTTCACCCCGGCCCAGCTCGAACAGCTCGCCGCCGAAATCCGCGAGGCCCTGTGTTCGGTCGTCGAAGACCGGGCCGCTCACTTCGCCAGCAATCTGGGAGTCGTCGAGCTGTGCATCGCACTGCACCTCGTCTTCGACTTCTCGAAGGACCGGCTCATCTGGGACACCGGTCATCAGATCTATCCGCACAAGCTGGTCACCGGTCGGTACAGCGAGTTCCAGTCGATCCGCACCCGCGGCGGCATCATGGGATATCCGAACCCGGCTGAGTCGGACTACGACCTCTTTATGACCGGACATGCCGGCAGTAGTGTCTCAACAGTTGCCGGACTGAAGGCTGGCGACGACCTGCTCGGCCAGGACGACCGCCGCGCCGTCGCGGTTATCGGTGACGGAGCCCTGCCGTCGGGCATCGTCTGGGAAGCGATGAGTAACGCGGTTGGGCTCAAGCAGGATTTGCTCGTCATTCTCAACGACAACCGGATGGGGATCTGTCCGCGAGTCGGTGGCCTGGCTGAGTACCTCGATAAGGCTCGCCTCGCACCGTTCTACAGTGGCCTGAAGCGAGACGTCTCCTGGCTGCTCAACAAGCTGCCCGTCGTTGGCGAATCGGTCGAGAACGCGCTCGGCAACGTCAAGGAAGCCGTCAAAGGCATCCTGCACGGCGGGATGCTGTTTGAAGAAATGGGCTTCCGCTATGTCGGCCCGGTCGACGGGCACGATCTGCCGGCACTGCGACGGCAGCTCGAACTGGTCCGGGACATCAAAGGTCCCGTGATGCTGCATGTTCTCACGGAAAAAGGCCACGGATTCGAGCCTGCCTGCGCAGACCCGGTTGGCTTCCATACGCCAGCTCCGTTCCGCCGCAACGAAGACAACGAAATCGTTCCTGTCGTTAAGAGCAACTCGCCGGCTTATACGAACCTTGTCAGTGACGCGATTTACAAACTGATGAAACGTGATCACCGCGTCTGCGTGCTGACCGCCGCGATGTGTGCCGGCAACGATCTAGGGAAGATTCGCTCCGACTTCCCGGACCGCTTCTTCGACACGGGCATCACCGAAGGCCACGCCGTCGCGTTCGCCGGCGGCATGGCCAAAGCCGGAATGCGACCGATCGTTGATATTTACAGCACCTTCCTGCAGCGCAGCTACGACCAGATTTTCCAGGAAGTTGCTCTGCAGAATCTGCCGGTCATTTTCACACTCGACCGAGCCGGCCTGTGCGGCCCCGACGGCCCGACACATCACGGCTCGTACGACAACACGTACATGCGGTCGTTCCCGAATGTCACGGTGATGGCTCCCGGCGATGAATCAGACGTCGCCCCGATGCTCGACTTCGCTCTGTCCCACAACGCTCCGATCTCGATCCGCTACCCGAAGACGAGTGCTCTCAAAGTGGACCGACCTGCGGCACCGATCGAACTCGGTCGCGCGGAAGTCCAGTCCTGGGGCACGGACGGAATGCTGATCGCTTTCGGCAGCCTGTTTACCGACTGCGTCGCCGCTGCAGAAAAACTGCAAAAGGACGGCCTGGACATCGGCGTGATCAACGCCCGCTTCGCCAAGCCGCTCGACACGGAAACGATCCTGCGAGCCGTTCGCGAATGCCCGTTCGTCGTCACGATCGAAGAGTCGTCGATCGTCGGCGGATTCGGCAGTGCGGTTCTGGAAGCAGCCTGCGACGCCGGTCTCAACACCAGCCACATCAAGCGGCTGGGGATCCCGGATCAGTTCATCGAGCACGGCAATCGAGCTGACCTGCTTGACTCGCTAGGCCTGTCCGCCGCCAGCCTGATTCGTCTGTGCCGCGAGTTGGCCGGAACGGCTCCTGCCTCGACCGAACCAGCCGTTGCCACTGCCGAGTAGCCTGCAACGCCCAATCTGATCGGGTGGCCGCGGCTGAAGCGAGGAACAAGCGAAGCCCCTGTCAGTTGCTTTCTGATCGAAGGTGCGATGCTCCCTTCGCGGGCTCAGTCCAACCCCGACCACACGCTCGCGAATTAACCAAACATCATGCTAACCGCGAGCACGTAGACGACGGCGATGATGATCTGCAGGATCGCGAACGGGGCGGCGACTTTGACGAAGTCGAGGAAGCCCAGTTTGAGCTGCTGACGCTGGATGATCGTCGCGGCGACGACAGTCGACGCCGAGCCGATCGGCGTGATATTGCCGCCGAGGTTCGCTCCGAAGATTACACACCACCAGAACGCGGGCGAGAAATCCGCTGCGTCTTTCAGGTTGCCGAGAATCTGCGCGAGCATCGCGGCGAGCGGGATGTTGTCCGTGACCGAACTGGCCAAGGCCGAACTGACCAGCAGGACGGTCGTGTCAACGTGCTGCGGCAGAGCGAGCAGCTTCGCGATCCCGCCGCCCAGGGCGTCGAGCACCATCGCGTGTTCCATGACGTTGATGACTGCGAACAGGGCCGCAAAGAACGCCAGCAGGTCCCAGTCGACCGTCTTGTAGAACTTGTCGACCTCGTGCTTGTAGGCCAGCAGCATGATGCCCGCGAAGAACAACGCGACAAAACCCATCCCCAGCTTGTCGAGCCCGCCCGGCAGTGCACTCTGGCCGGACAGCGTTCCGACGAAACAAACAAGAACCGCGATCGCAAACCAGAAGAACCGATTGCTCGGGACGTTTTCGTTTTCGTCGAAGCCCGAGACCATTCGAGCGGCTTCGCCTTTCTCTTCCTGAGTCCGGAGACTTGAAATTCCGAACCGAACCCTCGCCAGAGCGAGCGTCGCGACGGTCGAGATGGCGACGTACGGAGCGGCATACAGAAAGAACGAGACGAAGCTGATACCCGCTGTCTTGCCGACAATGATGTTCGGCACGCTGCTGATCAGCGTGAGCAGTCCGCCGACGTTCGTCAGCAGTCCCTCAACCAGCAAAAACCCGAGCAGCAGTTCAGTTCGGTTGAGCTTCTTCAGCGAGACTGTCGTCAGACTGCCGACAATGATCATCGCCGTCACGTTGTTGAGTACTGCCGAAAACAGGACGGTCAGCCCTCCATAGGCCATCAGCAGTTTGAACGGGTCTCCGCCGGACTTCTTCGTCAGCTTGATCGCCATCCAGGTGAAAACGCCGGATCGGCTGGTGACCTCGACAAACAGGCTCGCGCCGAGAATGATCGTGATGACGCCCCAGTCGATCGCCGGAATGTAGACCGGCAGTTCGATCTCGTGCCCGTTCGACAGATGCACTTTTCCGAACGGGAGCAGTCCCAGCAGCGTGCCGAGGATCAGACACAGGCCGGCGAATGTGCCGACGATGATCGACTTCTTCGCGTGGATCTTCTCTTCGAGCGCCAGCGACGCGATCATCGCGACGAGGATCAGGCCAAACAGAACCGTGATCCAGGTTTCAACATGCGGTGCGGCGTGTTCGGCGGATTCCGCAGCCAGCAGCAGGGCGTTCATCCGTGATTCCTCCGGAGCAGACGCATCGGGAAGTTCAGAGAGCATCTCGTTGATTACAGCAGCAGCAACGCGACATCGAGCAGTTCGACGGCAATCGACCACGCCATGCCGTGCATCGCGAGCTGGTCCTCATCCTTCGTGTTCGCCACGACCAGGTCGATCTCGGCATCGGCGATCAACTGCGTGTACTGCTTCAGGAAATGCCCGCGAGTGACCTTTGATTCGTACTGCACGGCGGGCCGCGCCGTCGACAGTTCGCCAATGCACGTTGCGATGAAATCGCGAGCTTCCTTCTGCAGCGTTTCGTCGAGCAGTGTTCGCGTCTGGTCGGTGCCGATCTCCGGGATCCGCTCGATCGCCCGCATGTAGCGGTCGAAAACGGCGTCATCCTCGACATGGCACAGCCACAGCGTGCCGTCGTCCGGGCACATGCGGACGCCGTAGTTGATCAGCTTGCTGTCGCCGGAAATGTGATCGGCGACAACCATCACCCGGTCGCACAGCAGGGTACTCAGGTCGCGAGGATGTCCGGCAGTCCCCGGCAGCACAAGGACCGGAATTGTCGTCGCCTGCGTCAGCACGTCGAGGTACACGCCCAGGCTGTGCTGTGGAACCAGCGACTGCTCCTGCAGATGCCGGTAGGCGACGATCAGGTCGGTCTGCGTTTCGTCGACCAGCCGCAGCAGGTCGTTGACGTTGGAGAACTCGTCGCCGGTAATGAATCGCCAGTGCGTCGCTGACTCCAGAGCCGGCATGAAGCGGACCAGCGATTCCTGCCGCCGCCTGGCTTCGTCTTCACTCTGATCCGTGACCAAGGCGATCGAGTCGATTGGAATGCTGGCGTACTCGAACGACTCACGTTCCGCACGACGGAACATGGATTCAAATTCGTCGATCTGGTCCATGACAGTGCCTCGTTTGAAAGGAGTCACGGGCGACAGAAGACGAGCCGGAGTTACGACTCCCCCTCTCCCTGACCCTCCCCCGAGGGGAGAGGGAACTACTGCTTTTACCGATGACAGACAGGTGCAGTGTGCACTGGAGTCTTACGGCATCCGGCAGGACAGGCCGCCGGCTGCGGGGACGTAAGCGCTCTGCACGTAGTCCATGACCATGCGGTCGGCGTTGAAGCGCCAGCCGAGTGAGCTGACGCAGCGTTTCATCCGGCGAATCCACTCCTGCGGCAGGTCGTCGGCATCGCGTTCGTAATACAGCGGGATGACTTCGTCGCGGAGGACCGCCGTCAGTGCCTTCGCGTCGCGGTCGTCCTGCACGTCCTGATTAACGTGCGTCCGACCGTTTCCGATCGCAAAGCCGTTCTGGCCGTCGAACGCTTCCGCCCACCAGCCGTCGAGGACTGAGCAGTTCAGGCCGCCGTTGAGAACGACCTTCTGACCCGAGGTACCGGATGCTTCCAGCGGCCGACGCGGATTGTTCAGCCAGACGTCGACGCCCTGCACCAGATGCCGGCCCATGCTGATGTCATAATTCTCGAGCACGATGACGCGGCCCTTGAACGGCTCCTGCTTCGTCAGGTCGACGATCTTCTGCACGATCGCTTTGCCGTGATCGTCTGCCGGGTGCGCCTTGCCGGCATAGAGAAACTGAATCGGACGATTCGTGTCCTGAATCAGTTCGGCCAGTGTATCCAGATCTCGCATGATGAGGTCCGCTCGCTTGTACGGAGCGAACCGACGGGCGAAGCCGATCAGCAGCGCGTGCGGATCGAGTGCGGATTTGATCTCCTCAATTTCGGCGGCTGAGGCACCAACACGTTCCGCCTTACGACGCAGCTTGGTACGAGCGTAGGAGATCAGCCGGCCTTTCAGTGCCGAGTGAGTTTCCCAGAGTTCGGTTG
>JAPOLP010000883.1 GCA_029977045.1 Planctomycetota bacterium | reverse complement strand
CGCGAAGCAAACGCCGAGGCGAGTTGTCGAACGTGTTCGTTATTCGTCAGCAGCAGCGACTGCAGCGAGACGGTCGAGACGCTGCGTTCGATGCAGTTCGGCCCCATGACGGGATAGTCGAACGTGGCCATCAGCGACGGAATCTCGGTGCGGCGATACTGCGAGTAGATGCTGCGACGCCAGTGCCCAGGCGATGTCGGCAGGATGCTGACCTGACCGTCGCGGTCGACCGAGATCGGATCAGGCGATCCACCGGGCGAGTCGTCCAGTGATCCGGACACGAACAGCAGCGAGTCCCGCAACGCCTCGGCGTTCATTCGCTGCAGCGGCATTCGTGAGAGCAATCGGTTCTGAGGATCACGATCCAGTCGCTCGTCTGTCACGCGGCTCGACTGTCGGTAAGTCCGCGAGTTCATGACCAGGAGGTGCAGTTCCTTGATGCTCCAGCCTCGCTCGACGAACTCGACCGCCAGCCAGTCGAGCAGTTCAGGATGCGACGGCCGCTCACCTTTGACGCCAAAGTTTTCAAGCGACCGGACGAGGCCCGTTCCGAAGTGGTGATACCAGACGCGGTTGACGAAGACGCGTGCCGTCAGAGGATGCTCAGGGCGAGTCAGCCAGCGCGCGAATGCCAGCCGGAGCCCGGTCTTTGGCGTCCCATCAGGGAACGGTGGTTCGGCGACAAATGGCGTCCGGCCATCCGTCAGGACGGACGGAACACCTGGGCCGACGAGATGTCCTGGCTTGTCGTGCTCGCCGCGTCGCAGCAGGTACGTCGGTGATGGCTCACCCCGATCCCACAACGCCCGGATCGTCAGTGGCGGTTCCATGTGTCGTTTGACGTCGATGATCTGCTGCTCGATATCCGCCAGTTCGCGCCGCGCGTTGCGAGCGGCGTCGGATAGCAGTTCGTCCGGCAGAACTTCTGCCGCCTGCAGCATTTCAACAAGTCGCCTCTGCGTCAGAGTGCGGTTGTTGTCGGCGACCTTCAGAGCTGCCAGCGTTGCCTGACGATCCGCTTCCGGCTGGTCGGGGTACTGGCCGCGCAGCAGTTCGAGCTGCACGTTGGCGATCGCCTGCCGCTGCTTTGCTTCAAGCTGTTTGAGTTCCTTCTGCAGCGGCGGATTCGTTGCGGCGACTCGCTCCCGATGCTCAGGCGTGCCAAGGCTGAGCTTACGGTTCTGGAAACTCAGCCAGTCGTGTTCGTCAAACGCGCCTTTGAAGATCGCCTTGAACCGGTAGTAGTCACGCTGCGGCAGGGCGTCGTATTTGTGCGAGTGGCAGCGCGAGCACTCCAGCGTCAGCCCCATGACGCTCGACCCGATCACGTTGATCGCGTCGGCGACGACGCCCAGCCGTTCGGGCACAAAGTTCATCGTGCGCGAACCGGTCTGATCGATGCCCATCCGCAGGAAGCCGGTCGCGATCAGATTGTTGACCATCTCGTCAGTGACGGCGTCCGCTGCTTCGACGTCGATCAGTTCGTCGCCGGCAAGCTGCTCGATCAGAAATCGGTCGTACGGCTTGTCGTCGTTGAACGAACGCACGACGTAGTCGCGGTACTTCCAGGCAACCTCGCGCACTGGATCCGCTGAGACCCCGCCCTCGGAGTCCGCGTAGCCGGCCAGGTCGAGCCAGTAGCGGCCCCAGCGTTCTCCGTAATGCGGCGACGCGAGCAGGTGGTCGATCATGGCCGCGTACCAGTTCGCGTCCACGCTGTCGTGCCAGCGCTGCCAATCGCCGAGCGACGGCGGCATTCCGACTAGATCGAGATACGCCCGCCGGATCAACGTGTCGCGATCAGCTTCTGGCGAGAACGTCAGGTCGGCGCCATTCAACTTCGCTGCAATGAACTCGTCGATCGACCTCGCATTTGGATCAGCAACCGGCGGCTGAAATGCCCAGTGCTGGCGGTCTTCGTCAGTCACCAGCGAGTCGGGTTCAGTCGTCGCGACGTCCGGCGGCACGTCGACAACTGGGGCACCGGCAGCAATCCACTCGCGAAGTTTGTCGACTTCCGACTTTGGCGGTCGGCGGATGAAGTACTTCAGCAACTGGTCGCGAGGCGGGCAGGCTTCGCTTTCGATCCGCTGCATCATCAGGCTGCCGTCCGGATCGCCGGGAACCAATGCTGGCCCGTTCTTGCCACCTTTGAGCATCAGCTCCGGAGTTCGCAGGTCGACACCGCCGCGCTGCAGTCTCGCCCCGTGGCAGGTCACGCACCGCAGCAGCACGATCGGCAGAACATCATGCTGCGTGAGCGGCTGCTCTTCAGCTTCGACAGGCGTTTCTGACCGTGCTCCGCTACTGATCCAGCGTCGCAGCATTTCGAGTTCCGCTGCCGTCAGAGATGGCTGCCCTTTCGGCGGCATCTCACCGCCTTCGACGTACGACCACAGCAGGCTCTCGTCGAGCGTCTCGGCAATCGACGGTTCCCCCGACTCGCCACCCCGTCGCAGAGCAGCCATCGTCGACAGATCGAGTCCGCCTTTCTGAACCTTCTAGCTGTGGCACTTCCCGCACTTACTGGCGAGCATCGGACGCACGTCGGTCTCGAACATCGGCGCAGCTTCGTCCGCAGCGTTTCCTTCTCGAACGGGAAACACCAGCACGGCAATCAGCAGCAGCACCCGGCGACAGCTCATCAACTCACCAGCTCCGCAGACACATCAGACGACAATGATCCGATGAGTCTACCAGGCACTGTCTCAGCGGGCGAGTTCGTCTGACCCCGGAGCGACGCAGACTGTCGGCAGCGTAAAGACGCGAAGGCTCAAAGATTCGCAAAGACTTTGCGTTCCTTTGCCACTCGGCGTCTTTGCGCTGAATACCTGCCTGGTTCCGGACTCGGCCTACGTGGAGATGGCAACGCGTGGCTGCGGCCAGTTCTGCCGGTGTTCGCCGTCGAGCAGGCCGTCTTCGCGGGGGAGGCCCAGGTCGTTTTTGTAGTACTGCTTGAAGAAGTGCGGGACGCCGAAGGCGGTGCAGTGGGTGTCGATCTCGCGGCCCCAGTCGAGGTCCATCAGCCGCCGCTCGCCCTTCTTCGCTCGCTCGCAGCCGGTGATGACCCAGTCGAGCGAATCGAGATACGGTCGCAGATCAATCGCCTCCAGAAGCGGCTCGGCTGAGACAAAGCGCAGGGCGGCGGGAATCTGCGAGAGAATCTCCAGCCGAGGCAGCGACGACTGG
>JAPOLP010000173.1 GCA_029977045.1 Planctomycetota bacterium | reverse complement strand
GCTCAGTGGTAATACCGACCGGGGTTTCGCTCGTTCCTCGCTCCAACCCCGGCCACCCTGAATCTGAACCTCGTTCCCATGCTACGCGTGGGAACGCACTGTTCGACGCTCTGCGTCGATTCCACGACCTGAGGACTGGACGCGGAGCGTCCTTTTTGGCGTTCCCACGCAGAGTGCAGGAACGAGCTGACACGCAATGAGTCTCCTGACACCACTCTCGTTCATCTTCTTTACCGCTCTGGTCGGAGTCATCACGTACTTCCTGACGCGAGGCGATCGGCACGACACGTCGGACGGTTACTTTCTCGCCGGCAGAACGCTGACGGGAGGCTACATCGCCGGGTCGCTGATGTTGACTAACCTGTCGACCGAGCAGCTCGTCGGCCTGAACGGGGCCGCGTTTTCGGACGGCATCTGCGTCATGGCCTGGGAAGTCATCGCGGCCTGCTCACTGGTCGTGATGGGCCTCTACTTCCTGCCGAGGTACCTGAAGAGCGGCATTGCGACGGTGCCCGAGTTTCTGGAGAAACGTTTCGACGAACGCACGCGAACGATCACCTCGCTGATCTTCATCGTCGCCTACGCCGGAATTCTGCTGCCGATCATCCTCTACACCGGGGCGACCGGACTGAACGGCATCCTGGACATGAAGGCGTTGACCGGGCTCGAATCCGAAACAGCGTCGCTGTGGTTCACGGTCTGGCTGATCGGCATCATTGGCTCGCTGTACGCGATCTTCGGCGGCCTGCGCACGGTCGCCGTTTCGGACACGATCAACGGTTTCGGTCTGCTCGTCGGCGGAATTCTGATTGCATATCTCGGCCTGCAGGCTGTCAGCCCGGAAGGTCCGCTTGCCGCTCTGGAAACGCTGCGGGACGCGCACCCGGAGAAGTTTAACTCGCTGGGCGGAGCGAAGCAGTCGGTGCCATTTTCGACGCTCTTCACCGGCGTGCTGCTGCTGAACCTGTTCTACTGGTCGACCAACCAGCAGATCATCCAGCGAACCTTCGGAGCATCGTCGCTGAGGGAAGGTCAGAAAGGCGTGCTGCTCGCCGGCAGCCTGAAAGTGCTCGCCCCGATCATTCTTGTTCTGCCGGGGATCATCGCGTTTCACCTTTACGGAGCTGATCCTGACTTCAAAGGTGACCATGCCTACGGAACGCTGGTCCGCAACGTGCTGCCGGATGCTCTGGCTGGCTTCTTTGCGGCTGTCATGGTCGGAGCGATTCTCAGCTCGTTTAACTCGGCCCTGAACAGCACCGCGACGCTGTTCAGCCTGGGCGTTTACCAGCACATGCTGCACCCGGACGCTTCTCAGAAACAGATCATCTGGTCGGGCAAGGTGTTCGGCTGCGTGATCGCCGTCGCGTCGATGACAGTCGCTCCGCTGCTGGCCGGGCAGGACAGCATCTTCGGCTACCTGCAGAAAATGAACGGCCTGTACTTCATCCCGATCTTCTCGGTGATGCTCATCGGCCTGACGACTCGTCGCGTGCCGGCCATTGCCGCGAATGTCGCGTTGATCGCTGGCTTTGCTGCGATCGCGATCGGCTATTTCATCCCGGCGATCGACACCTGGATCAACGACGAATGGCACGGCTTCCATTTCCTCGGTGCCGTCTTCGCGTCGATGATCGTCCTGATGCTGGTGATCGGAAAAGTGAGCCCGCTCGAAACGCCGTGGGAACACAAGGATGCTGGAGCCGTCGATCTGACCCCGTGGCCGCTGGCGAAGCCCTTCGGTGCGGCTCTCGTTCTCTTCGTACTCGGCCTCTACGTCTACTTCGCCGACACGTCGATTCTGAGCCAGTAGTGTTGACCAGGCAGTCATCTCAGCGCAAAGACGCGAAGTCGGAAAGATTCGCAGAGGCTTTGAGTCTCTGCGTCTTTGCGCTGCTGTCTGCCTGGACGGAATCGAGAGAGACCTGGCTTGCTTGTCAGGCGGCCCGAGGCAGAGAAACGACTGACGGCACCGCCGCTGCCTGCTCCATCGCCAGCACTTCGTTGACGAGGTTGCCGTAGTCCTCGGCACCGGGGCACTTTTCGGCGTAGTCGAAGATCGACTGGCCATAGCTCGGAGCTTCGGCCAGCTTGATGTTGCGGCGGATCTTCGACTCGAAGATCCGTGCGTCGGCCCAGGGCATGTCAGAATCGCTGCGGCTCAGGAAGTCGTTCAGATCGTCGCAGACGTCGGCGGCCAGCCGCGTTCCGGTCTCGTACAGGCAGAGCATGATGCCCGTCACGCGCAGGCTGCGGTTCAGCCGGCTGCGGACGAGTGCCGTTGTCGAAAGCAGCTTCGAGAGGCCCTGCAGTGCAAAGAAGTGTGGCTGCAGCGGGATGAAGACCTCGGTCGCGGCGGTCAGGGCATTGATCGTCAGCACGCCGAGCGAAGGCGGGCAGTCCATGATGACATAGTCGAATGCTTCCGTCTCAGCGAGCTTCCGCAGCGCGTCGCGGAGCACGATCTCGCGGTTGGGAGCGTCGACGAGTTCGAGTTACGCGGCGGCTAGATCGACGTTCGACGGCGCGACCCACAGGTTCTCAGCAACCAGATGCCGCACGGCACTCAGCGGTTTGTGCCCGGTAAAGACGTCGTAAATCGTTGGGATATCGCCGACCGCTTCGACGCCCAGGTGCAGCGAACCGTGCCCCTGCGGGTCGAGGTCGACGAGCAGCACTTTTTTCCCGGCGACAGCGAGCCCCGCCGCCACATTGACGCTGCTGGTCGTCTTTCCGACGCCACCTTTCTGGTTCATCACAGCAATCGTGCGCATCGGAGTCCCTTCCTCACGCAAAGTCTGATCATCAAATCTGAACGGGTCTGGTCAGCGAATCCCGCGAGCTTTCAGTCGTGCCGGCGAGTATAGCCGCGTCGGGAAAACTCAGGAAAGACGGACCGCACAGTGGAGTCGCTGACGGTCGGCCAGGCCATAGCACCCCAGCCAGAATCCCGCCTGCCCTACAGTTCCGACTCGTCCAGCGCGCCGATAAACGGCAAATGCCGATAGTCGTCGTTGTAATCGAGGCCGTACCCGACAACAAAGACGTCCGGGATCGTGAAACCGGAGAAGTCGGGACGCATCTCGACTTCCGCTCGCCCTTCTTTCAACAGCAGTGCCGCGGTGCGGATGCTGTTCGGGCCGGCGGACTGCAGAGCTTCGACCAGGTGCGACAGCGTGTTGCCGGTGTCGAAGATGTCATCGACGATCAGCACGTCGCGGCCTCGGATGTCCGGCAGCAACTGAGTGTCGAGAGCCAGTTCGCCGGGGCGAGTCGACCGACCGCGATAACTCGACGCATGAACGACGCCGATCCGATGCGGGACGTCGATCGCTCGCACCAGGTCGGCCATAAACAACATGCAGCCGGTCAGAACCCCAACGACAGTCAGGTCCTTACCCCGGTAGATTTCGGACAGTTCGGCTCCCAGCTCGGAGACCCGCTGCTCAATCGCATCATGTTCGATCAGTCGTCGCATTCCGGCTCCTGGACTCTCTCTGGCCGCACTGCAAACCTGCGGATCGCGGGGAAGGTTCGCGACTGAAGCTCGCGTTGCGAAGTGATCCGACATTCTCAACACTGAACTCTGCTGGAAAACTTCGTAGCTACGCTCGCCAGAGCGTGGATGACCACCGTCTGGCGACGGTAGCTACCGCAGATACTGAACTCCAGGAGTCACATCGTGTTCCGAAGTGCCATCGTCCTGACCGTACTTGCCGTTGCCTGTCTGTTCCGCCAGTCATCACTGCAGGCGGAACTGCCGCATGTCAGCTATGTCTTCCCTGCCGGTGGCCAGCGAGGCCAGACCGTCGAGTTTCTCGTCGGCGGCCACTATCTGCACGAAGGCTGCTCGTTTCTGATGACCGGCGAAGGCGTCTCGGCCACGCCGCGAATTGAGCGAACAACGACGACCTGGTTTGAAGGGCCGGTCATTCCGATGCCGGCCTCGCAGCGGAAAGAAGACTACCCGCAGGATTACCTCGGCAGCGTGACGATCGACGAAAACGCCGGACTCGGACTGCGGCACTGGCGCGTCTGGACGTCGCAGGGCGTCACGCCACGCATGAAGTTCGTCGTCGGTGACCTGCCCGAAGTCATCGAACACGAAATCGACGGCCAGCCGATTCCCGAGCATGTCACTCTGCCGGTCACGATTAACGGTCGTATCTTCCCGCGAGAAGACGTCGACATCTGGACGTTCGAGGCTCAGAAAGGCGAAACGCTGACCTGCGAAGTCATGGCCGCGCGGCTCGGTTCGCCACTGGATTCACGCATCGAGATTCGCGGCCCAAACGGCCAGCCAATTGCTGAAAACGTTGACGCGTTCGGCACCGATTCGTTCGTTGCGTTCACCGCTCCGGAAGCGGGTACGTACGAGTGCCGCATCCATGACATCGAGTTCGGCGGCCTGCAGCATTACGTCTACCGCCTGACGATCCGCAAGGGGCCGTATGTCCGCTCGGTCTACCCGCTAGGCGGTCGGCGGGCCGGCAGTGTGCAGCTCGCCCTGTCCGGTGCCTCGCTGCCTGCGGCGACAAGTTCTGTCAGCCTCGCAGACGCAACTGCCGATTTCGTCGTCTGGCAAATCGAGCCGCTGTCGAACCCGGTTCTGCTGACCGTTGGCGACGTTGAAGAACTGCTCGAACAGGAACCCAACGACGAGGTCTCGACAGTGGGGGCTCCGCGAGTGACGACGCTGCCAGTCATCTGCAACGGGCGAATCGGCAAGGCTGGCGATGTCGATTGCTGGAGCTTCTCCGCGAAGAAGGACCAGCGTTTGTTGTTCAACGTGGCCGCCGAGCGACTCGGCTCCCGACTCGATTCAGAACTCGCCATCGTCGATGCGACCGGCAAGCAACTGGCCACAAACAACGACGCCGGAAACGGAACCGCCGATTCCCGGCTGCTCTGGAAAGCACCCGCTGACGGCACGTTCGCCGTGCAGCTTCGCGACGAACTCGGATCACGTGGCGGCGACGACTTCGCGTACCGGCTGTCGGTCACCGAGCTGACGAGCGAGGCGTTCGAGCTGTCACTGCCGGCGGACAGCGTGACCGTCGATCGAGGCGGTGAGACGAAACTGAAGATCGTCGTCGATCGTTCGTCGGGCTGGTCCGGACCGATTGAACTCTCAGTCGAGGGCCTGCCCGAAGGCGTCACCGTTGAAGGGACGACAATCGCAAAGAACCGCAATGACACGCAGATCGTCTTCAAGGCTGTCGACAAGTCGCCGCTGGGACTGGCCGAATTGCGGATCATCGGCAAAGCCGTTGATGCCGAATCACCGATCGAAGCCGAGGCAGTCTTCGCGACGGACTTCGGCGAGCCAGCAATCGACGGTCTGGCACTCTGCGTGTCCGTGGCGACGCCGTTCAAGTTTTACGCTCCCTTTGAGACGAAGTACGGAGCACGCGGCAGCACGTTTACCCGGTCGTACGAGATTGATCGCGGTGACTTCGACGGGCCGATCGAAATCGAACTCGCCGACCGGCAAAATCGACATCTGCAGGGAGTCACCGGGCAGAAAGTCATCGTGCCCCCTGGCGAATCGAGCTTTGACTTCACCGTCGCTCTGCCGCCGTGGATGGAAGTCGGTCGGACCAGCCGCACCTGCCTGATGGCGTCGGCGTTTGTCGAGGACGAAGCCGGACAGCAACACCGTGTGAGCTACTCCTCGGAAGCACAGGACGATCAGATCATCGTGCTCGTCGATCCGACACGGCTGAGCATCGAGACGTCGCAGCCCGCGATTTCGATTTCCACCAGCGGCACCGTCGAGCTGCCATTCAAAGTCGCTCGTGGCTCCGGCCTGACCGGCCCCGTCACGGTGCAGCTCACCGGCCCGGCGCATATCACGGGCTGGCAGGCAAGCATCACCGAAGTCCCAGCCAATTCCGGTGGCGGCACGCTCACGCTGACGATCAGCTCGGACGACGCCGGTCCGTTCAACATGCCGCTGACTCTGCAGGCCAGTATGAAGGACGAACGAGGCCAGCCGGTCACCGCCGAATGCCCGGTCTCCATTCGCCACAACTGACAAGTCTCCGCAGGCTGGCGTCTTCGGTGCTTGCCCGACTCCTGACACCTCGCTGCCTGTCAGCGAACAACTGCAGACGGAACAACGATGAATCTCAGCCGGCGCCATTTCGTTTCTGCCATCGCCGCCTCGCCTCTTGTGTATTCCGGACTCGCCCGAGCTACAGAGTCAGAACTCAGCCGGGACATCGTCATCGTCGGCGGAAGTCTCGGCGGCTGCGCCGCGGCGATCGCGGCGCTCCGGAACGGCCTGACCGTCGTGATGACGGAAGAGTCCGACTGGATCGGCGGGCAACTCACCAGCCAGGGAGTTCCGCCGGACGAGCATCGCTGGATCGAAACCGCTGGAGCCAATCAGTCGTATCGGCAACTCCGATCACGGATTCGTCAGCACTACCGCAAGCATTATCCGCTGACCGATTCGGCTCGCCGGAATCCCACTCTCAACCCCGGCAACGGCAACGTCTCCCGGCTCTGCGCCGAGCCGCGTGTTTCGCTTGCCGTGCTCGAAGACTGGCTCGCTCCGTTCCTGGCGACCGGGCAACTCGTCCTGCTCCGGGAACACGTTCCCGTATCTGCTGATGTCGAGGGCGACAGCGTAAAGGCCGTCACTGTGCGTTCCACAAAGTCCGGAGACACTCGCATCCTGCGCGGACTGTACTTTGTCGACGCGACGGAACTCGGCGACCTGCTGCCACTGACCGGAACAGAATTCGTCACGGGTTCGGAAGCCCGGTCGGAAACACGCGAACTCCACGCCGCCGAGACAGCCAACCCGGAGAACCAGCAGGCCTTCACGATGTGCTTCGCCGTCGATCACCTCGCTGGCGAGAACCACACGATTGATCGTCCTGACGAGTACGCCTTCTGGCAGGACTTCGTGCCGCAGATGTCGCCAGCGTGGCCAGGCCGACTTCTCGATTTCACGTACACACACCCGCGAACGGGAGCCCCGAAACGACTCGCCTTCGACCCGGACGGCGGCAAGTCTGTCAACGGAGTTCTCAATCTCTGGACGTACCGGCGAATGATCGACGACACGTTGTTCGAGCCCGGTCGGTTCGACAGCGACATCAGCCTCATCAACTGGCCACAGAACGACTATTTCCTTGGCAACCTGGTCGGAGTCACACCCGGGGAAGCCGCCAGGCATGTCCGTCGCGCGAAACAACTCAGCCTGTCGCTGCTCTACTGGTTGCAGACCGAAGCCCCACGACCTGACGGCGGAACGGGGTTTCCCGGCCTGAGGCTGCGAGCAGACCTGATGGGCACCGAAGACGGCCTCGCGAAGATGCCCTACGTAAGAGAATCTCGCCACATCAAAGCGCAGTTTACCGTGCTGGAAGAACACGTCGGGCAGGAAAACCGCAGCCAGGTCACCGGCCAACCCGTCAAAGATGTCACAGCCGCCGTCTTCGCAGATTCCGTCGGCGTCGGCAGCTACCCAATCGATCTGCATCCGAGCACGGGCGGCGACAACTACATCGACTTCGAATCGCTGCGGTTTCAGATTCCACTGGGCTCGTTACTGCCAGTCCGCATGAAAAATCTGATTCCGGCGTGCAAGAACATCGGCACGACGCATGTCACCAGCGGTTGCTACCGGCTGCATCCTGTTGAGTGGGGCATCGGCGAGGCCGCTGGCTGTCTCGTCAGCTTCGCCCTGCAGAAGAATCAGTCACCGCACGCCATCCGAGCCACACCGTCGCTGCTCAACGAGTTCCAGAAGTCCATCCGCCAGCAGGGCGTCGAAACCGAGTGGAGCTGATTTCCTGAGCTTCAGGTTGATTGCCGCGTTGGAGTTCCGGCTTCAGCCGGCGAGATTCCTGGTCGCTCCGCAGCCGCCGGCTGAAGCCGGAACTCCAACGCATACCTCTGCCGTCTGAGGCTCAGTAGCCAGTCTTGTTTCCACTTCAACCCAGTCCGACGGAAACGCCCGAGTGACAAACGCGTCCGCCAGCATCGTGAGCATTGCCGCAGCGTTCTTCCTTTGGCCATCCGTCACACTCGCCGAGCATCCCGTTCTTGGCCTGCTGAAGAAGTCACCCGAGGTCCATTCGGTAACGGTCGCGGTCGAACCAACAGGCAATCAAGTCATCGCCCATCTCCAGGACTGGCACTGGGTACCGTACGCCTACTTCCAGGCGGAAGGCGGCACGCCGACCGAGTACTTCGCGTTCCTGCGAGGTGTCGAAGCGGTGCAGGCTGAGCAGTACTCGCTGCTGAAAAGGCTGGTCGCCGGAGAACACAAAACGATCTTTCGCGAGAGCCTGACACCCGACGTCGAACCGGACTTCAAGAAGATGTGCAGTCGGCTCTGGAAACGACGCCTCAGGCTGCCCGACGACGACGAGCAGCTCTTCGTATCTCCCAACGTCCTGAGCATCGGCACGCCGGGGCGACTGCTGGCCGAAGGGCTTGTTGACCGCGTGCGAGCAGCCGACAACGACGAGTCGCTCGAACTGACACGCCCGTTCGACGTCGATGGAAACCTTCGCGACGTTCCCGCCGAGTCACTGGAGAAACGCGAGGACCACGTCATCCGTCAGATGCTGGGCGTCGATGGCGTAAGCATTCTCGTCTTCGGCGGCGCTCACGACTTCGCCGACAACGTTCGCCGGATCGGACAGGGAAAGATCGGGCTGCTCGTCGTTACAACGAAGCGATACCGAAAAGTCGCCGATTGAGCTTCGTACTCGTCAGGCAGCGCATCGCTGAGGCACTGAACTGCGCCAGCTTCTACTTCGCCTTCCGGCTTCCTCGTTCTCTGGATCACCGGCCAGGTGTCAGCTCAGCAAGAGGCAGAGTCAGCTCTTCTTTGATCTCGCCGAACTGAGTAATCAGACGGAACGTGACGGTCGGTTCGTCGCCAGACGTATCAAAAGTGAACTCGCCAAACGCCACGAAGTTCTCACCGTTCGCATCGCGTCCGCCGTAGCCGAACAGTTGATCGGGGCAGTTCTTCACCAGGCCAGCCGGACCTGAGACGCCGCCGAGTGTCGCGGGCTCGAACTCGTGGAACGCAAAACCAGACGGTCGAGGAATGCGGAACGCCCGGGCTCCGTGCCGGTCGCCGCTGACCAGCAGCACGCCGCCGATCT
>JAPOLP010000070.1 GCA_029977045.1 Planctomycetota bacterium | reverse complement strand
GGCCAGAGCTTCCAGCAGCCCCGAACCGCGACCGGCTTCCGGTTCGACATAGCCGTAGTAGCGACCCGCCGAGCCACTCAGTCGCTGCCGGTTGTCAGCCATTCCCTGCAACACGAATCGATGCAGCCGATCACTCGCCCACGGATACCCGACGCGCAGAGCTTCCAGCACGACAAGCGGTCGCTGCAGTTCAACCGCCAGCTCGACTGCCCGCTGCAGTCCGAAGTTCCACTCGACCCGCCGACTGGCCGTCATCCAGTAGAGAATGAACCGTCCGTCGTGGCGAAGCGGCTGATCGTTGAGCTTTTGAATGCGGAGTTGCGGAACCGGCACGACAAGGCCTCGGAAACTCAAAGCGGGATTGGGTCGTGAGTTGTAGGCCGCCTCAGTTGCGCGACAAGTGGGATGCTTTTCGTGGGTTAGAAAGTCCGCGACCTGACTACTGAAACGGAATGAATTCCGTTCTACGAAGGCCACTGAATCCTGATTACACCGCGGTACTTGCGGACGATGCGAAGCCTGCGAGGGCCTCGCTGACAGGTTCCGGCTTTGGCGGCAGGCAGAGGGCGGCTTCGAGGATCAGGGCGAGGGCCATCGCGATCAGGAACGCTCGCCAGATTTCGCTGGCCAGTGATTCGCCGCTGTCGAGCTGGTCAGTGACGATGCGGTAGTCGATGCCACTTAGCAGTCCGGCGACGGCTTCTTCCGAAAGCACATCAAGCCGGTCCTCGGATGCCGGGCGGTTGAGTGCAATCAGGTGCTCGCCGTTCTTGTAAACGCCCGCGTGAAAGCGGCGGGTCGTCGAGACGACATCAAGTGTGTCATCGGAGAACGGCTCGACGAGACTCAGATCGGGCACGTCGACGCTGCCTGCCGTGTAATGCCGGGCCGGAGCGATCGTCCGGGCGCCGATCTCCAGAGCCCGTTGCACGGCGATGTAAAACACGACGCCGTCGCGAGCTAGACTCGAATGCGTCGCGTTGGGTAGTGTCGCGAGGAACCAGACCGACGAACCGGCAGCCAGTGCTGACTGGGTGTCGGCCTCGGCGGCGTCGCCATTCATGTCCGGACGAGTTCGCAGCAGCAGCGGCTGACCGTCGGCAAATCGCGCGAGCACCGTGCCGGTCCCGTTGATGCCTGCGCGGCGATAAACATTGAGGTCGCCGACCGGCAACGCGGTGCCGCTCTGCGAATTCGCCAGCAGATCGTCGTCCTGCCGCCAGCTCTCAACGCGGAACGGATCGTCGTTCGCCGACTGCGACCACTCGCCCCAGGTCACTCCGAACAACGACTGATTTGCCGGAGCTTCCGGCGGCAGAAACAGAATCGGTCGTCCTTCGGCAACGTAGTTCGACAGCCGCTGAGCGATCGCTCCGTCGGGCAGGTCCGCGTGCCAGACAACACAGCTCGGCAGCGACCAGTCGATCTCTTCGACGCGGTCCGATGAGAACACTTCGGCGGTGTGTTCGAGATTGGCGTCGGTTGGTGCCGTCGCCGCAATGCGGAACGGCTCGGCGACAGCGGCCACGTCCGAAACGATCACCGTGTGCCGGACTGGTTCGCCAGCGAAACAGAACGTGCTGGCGTTGTCTCGCGGGTTGGAGTCGGCAGGCAGCTCGACACGGCCCCAGCCGGTCGCCGAGTTGTCATCGATCGGCAGAACGTGTCCCTGCAGAACGAGTTCGTCGTCGGTCATCTCAACTTCGTGAACCGACCGGGCTCCGTTGATAAGGAACGTCAGCGGGATGCTCGCCGAGATGGCACTCTCTGTCTGCCGCTGCAGCCGGATATCGAGCACCAGTTCGGCACCGCCCGGCACGCTGCGACGTTTGACTGACTGGACTTCGACCGAGATGTTCTCGCGCGGCAGGTCGGGATAGGCGAGCAACTGCAGCCGTACGCCTTCGAGCTGCGTGAACGATTCGCGAAGACTCGCCCAGCGACCGCTGTCCGCCTCCCAGTCACTGCGGCGCAGGTCCGAGCAGACCCAGACGTCAGTTCGTCCCGCCTGATTGACGGTCAGATAATCGAGTGCCGCCTGAAACATGCCCGTGAGGCTCGACGCAGAATCCGTCGTTCGGGCTTCCGGCAGGTCGCGCAGTGCCGATGCTGATTCGAGTTCGACCGGCGCAAGGTTCGTGCTTTCGATGAGAACGATCCGCGACGAACCGCCAAGTTGCTCGGCCAGTGCCGCGAGCTTGCTCACACCCGCCGACAGTTTTGACTCGCCAGTCTGCAGATTCTGCTGCGCCATGCTGGGCGACCGGTCAAGCAGGATAAGCGTCGTCTCCGGCTTCCCGCCCGCTGCGAGCCCGATCCAGCCGCTCGCGAGAGGCCTCGCCGCTGCCAGCAGCAGCGCCGCGATGGCCAGCATTCGAGCCGCCATGATGAGAATCTGCTTCAGCCGCGCCATCCCGCGAGTCATCCGCTGCGCGTCGAGCAGAAACATCATCGCCGCCCACTTCACCGTCCGATGCCGGTTCCGGTGAATCAGGTGAATGATGATCGGCAGCGCAATCAGCGGCAGCCCGATCAGCAGAAGTGGCTGGAGAAACGTCATGGGCGATTGATCGTGAAGAAGCTCACAGTGTGGTCAATCAGAAACTCAGGATTGCGGTCGGTTGAAAAAACAGATCCCGAAGGAATCACAGAGAGTAGCCGGGGGTCGGAACGAAGTGCAGACCCCCGGATGCGGTTCGGGAAAAGAATCGCATCCTGAAGGAATGCCAGCAATGGACCGATCTGGCATCCCTTCAGAATGCGAACGTTTCCGCGATTGCCGACCGGGGGTCTCCGCTGCGCTGCGACGCCCCGGCTACTCTCTGTCATCGCTTCGCGATGAGCGTTTCGCCAGCGCGGTCCTCAGCCACTCGAACGTTTCCTGGAGCGTCAGTCCGGAATCGGTCAGCAGGCCGTGGCAGTAGCGGGTGACGAATTCCGGCTGCCAGTCCTCGCGCAGATAGTCGACGCGGCTCTTGCCGGCGACGCGGGCCAGCATGCACGCTCCAAGGTGCCGCACGCAACGACGTTCGTAATCCGAGATTGTTTCGCTGCCGTCGGTCGACCAGTCAGGAGCCTGGCGACGCAGGAGAAGCTGAAAGTAGCGCCGCTCAAACGTCCGGGCGAGATCGAGAAGCGGCTCGGCCAATCCGGCGTCGGCGTGGTAAACGGCTTTCAGCAGCAGATGGCTGAGGAAGAACCCGACGTCGAACGCCGGGTCACCGAAGTGGCCGGTTTCAAAATCGACCAGCACCGGGCCCCGCGATGTGATGAGAATGTTCTTCGGGCTGAAGTCGGCCAGCACCAGGCAATCGCTGCGGGTCAGTGACGATTCGATGATTGCTTCGAGAGCTGGGCGGCAGTGCTCGTCATGCTCGGCCACGTAGCGGTAAAACGGGTCGAGACGCAGTTCGTCGAAGACGGTCCGATCGCCAAGTTGCTCGGCCAGAGTGGCGTTTCCGGTCGAGCCTCGATGGATCGCAGCAAGGCAGCCCGCGAGATTCCCTGCAACATCGTCGCCAACATTCCCGGCGAGCAAATCAGCTTTCCAGACGCGATGGTCAGCCTCGATCGCTTCCATCACGAACAGGTAGTTGTCGCGATCCTCAAACAGCACGACCGGCACGGCGCCGTCGGGCAGCAGGCGCCGCAGGGCGTGCAGCATGTCAACTTCGCGCCAGATGCGTTCGAGCTGGCTGAACCAGTCGATCTGAGTTCGCAGCTTCTCGCGCGACTGCTTGAGTACGAAGCTGACGCCAGCATCCAGCGCGTCGACGCGGATGACGATGTTCGACACGCCCCAGGCCAGTTCCGTCGCCGTTGCCGAATCGAGATCGTTGACGGTCAGGCCGACCTGAGGCAGAAAGTCCCGACCGGGGCCTCGCAGGTAATCCAGCGTTGTTGAAGCATCGATTTCCAGCATGGTCAATCCAGCGGCGGCAGGACGTCGGGTTCGATCTGGTAACCGTCGGCGAGGGCGTTCGTCATGTTGAACAAGCCGGCGATTGCCAGCACCTCGCCGATCGTTTCGTCGTCGACGCCGTGCTTCTTGAGCGCGGTCGTGTGTGAGTTGACGCAGTAGCTGCAGCCGTTTGTGGCAGAGACCGCGACGGCGATCATCTCCCGCATGGCGGGGCTCAGTCGTGACTCACCGCTGACCGCGTCCGGGTGCATCAGCTTCTTGAGGCTCGACCAGACAACGTCGAGCTGTGTCGGGTTGGTTGCAATCACCCGCCAGAACCGGGGGACGAAATCGAGTCCCTTGGTCTTGCGAATGTCGGCGAAGATCTCGGCGACCAGTCCTGTCGCCGATGCTTCGTCGACGGGTTTCACGGTGGCTTCGCGGATGTCAGGCATGATGTTCTCCCTGCTGAAGTCGTCGGCCTCGTCTGATACAGAGGAAGCGTACTCGCCGACATGCTCCGGGCGGAAACTCGCATGGTCCCAAAACAGCGTCTCTGTTAGGTTCCGCCGCGAATTTCGGGGCGATTGTCGTTGATCGCTCCGCGATCGAAACGCTGCCGTTTTTCATCCAGACGGCACGGTTAAACACGGTGGTCACGGGCGAGTCGTCAAGTTCGGTTCGGGCCAGCCTATCAGCTCAGGGAAGAGCGAACATGTGGAAATCTTCTCGGCGAATTGCGCTGTTTTCGACGTTTCTGGCTCTTAGCGGAGCCGCGTTCGTCGGCGTTGCCATGTTCACGGACTGGCTGCCGATCGAATTTCACGAACCGAATTCCGGGCAGCTCGCGGACGCCGGCATTCCCGAGGACATGAGCTGGGCATCGATCGATGACGTCTCCGTCGAACTCGGAGAGCCCGCTCCGTTCACTGACGAGCAGTCCGAGCCGGTACTCGACGCTGCGGCCCCCGGATTCCGGACGCGGGTCGAGCAGTACGCTCAGTCCGACGATCTGCCACCAGCCTCGTTCGATGAACGCCGCGAATCGCTCAATGTCGATAGCCGCTTTCCTGACCACTTTCCCGACTATGGTGGCACCTCGCGACCGGCGGTGTCATCGAACTCGGCTCCGCGACAGAACGTTTCAGTCGCTGCGTCGAGCGACCTCGCGAACGACCCACCACTGTCAACGTCACGATTTGAGACACGGCCCGGTTCGGGGCGATTCGCGAACCCGTCACCATTTCGCAGCAATCCCGCCCGGCAGGACTTCGATTCGCGCGAGTTTCCGTCTGAGATTCCTCGCAACGAAGTTGCTCCGCGAAACTCGATTCTGCTGACCGCTGGCGAAGACGCAGCTGCGAGCCTGCAACCCGCTGACGACAGCCAGCCCGTCGGAGCGGCGGCAACGGAAGAGCCGCTGCGGATTGCTTCCCGGATCGGACAGACGCCAGCTCCGACCGGCGAATCGGCCACGAAGCTCGCCGCCATCGACACGCTGCTGGAGAACAGCGACTTCATCGTTGCGCACCGCGAGCTGTCAAACATCTACTGGAAACAGCCCGATCTGCGTCCGCAGATCATGAGCCGTCTCGAAGAAAACGCGGCGCGAATCTACTTCAATCCTCAGCCTCATTTTCTGCAGCCGTACGAACTGCAGTCCGGCGACCTGCTGCAGAGAGTCGCTCCGAAGTACAGCCTCTCGTGGCAGTACCTGGCGAAGCTGAACCGCATCTCTGACCCCAGCCGCATCCGCGCCGGCCAGAAGCTGAAAGTCATCAAAGGCCCGTTCTCGGCGTTCGTCGATCTCAGCGACTTCGAGCTGACGATTCACGCACACGGGTTCTTCGTCAAACGCTACTCGGTCGGCATCGGCCAGGACGGTTCGTCACCGATTGGTAAGTTCAAGGTGCTCGAAAAGATTCCGACGCCGCAGTACACCGACCCGGACGGGAAGGTCATTGCCGGCGGCGCTCCGGACAATCCGCTCGGCCCGTACTGGCTCGACCTGGGCGACAGTTACGGAATTCACGGGACGATTGATCCGACCTCGATCGGCAAGGCGGAATCACGCGGCTGCATCCGAATGCGGAACGAAGAGGTCGCCGAGGTTTACGACTTCCTGATCACCGGCAGCGAGGTCGTGATTCGGCCGTGAGTGACTCGGGTTCTGACAACTCGTCGATCGTCCTGTCGCGAGCCTTCGGCTGGCTACTGAACGTCGCTTACGCCGCGCTGCTGCTGGCGCTCTCGCCGCTGCTGATCTGCCGCGCCGTCACGCAGGGCAAGTACCGAACCGGCTGGGGCGAGAAGCTGCTCGGTCGCGTAGCGAAGCTGCCACCAGTGGATCCGGGCAAGCAGCGTTACTGGTTCCACGCAGTCAGTGTCGGCGAAGTCCTGCTGCTGCGATCGATCCTCGCCGAACTGCAGCGCCGCGAGCCGTCCGCCGAAGTTGTCATTTCAACGACAACCTCAACAGGGCACGCGGTCGCCCGTGAGAAATACCCGGACGTACTCATCTGCTACTGTCCGCTCGACTTTACATGGGCCGTCAACGCGGCGATCCAGCGTCTGAAGCCGACTCGCTTTGTCCTCGTCGAACTGGAACTCTGGCCGAACATCGTCGTCGCGATGCGTCGATCCGGCGTGCCGCTGTCGCTGATCAATGGCCGGCTGAGCGAGCACAGCTTCCGAGGCTACTCAAAACTGAAGTGGCTGCTGCGTCCGCTGCTGCAGTCGTTCGATCGGATCGCCGTGCAGAACGACGCGTACGCGGAACGCTTCCTCGCTCTCGGAGCAGCACCTGAGCGGCTCGCTATCACCGGTTCGGTCAAGTTCGACGGAATTGAAACCCGGCGCGACAACGACCGCACGGTGGCTCTGCGATACGCCTTTGGCATCCAGCCCGGCGAGCGGGTCTTCATTGCTGGCAGCACGCAGGCTCCGGAGGAAGAGATCGCCATCGCCGCCTGGCAACAGGCTCGCAAGACCGCCCCTGACCTGCGTCTGATCCTCGTCCCCAGACACAAGGAGCGCTTCGAGGAAGTCGCCGAATGGGTAACGTCATCCGGCCAGCCACTTCTCCGTCGCAGCCACTGTGCGACAGTCGTCAGGCCGGCGCAACAGATAGGGGAAGGACGCAAGCCCTCCGGCCCTCGTGAGTCAATTTCCGACGTGCCGGACGGCTCGCGCCGTTCCGCTAAACATGGCAGGCCGATCATCCTGCTCGACACGCTCGGCGAGCTCTCGGCCTGCTGGGGCCTCGCCGACTTCGCCTTCGTCGGTGGAAGCCTCACCAACCGTGGCGGGCAGAACATGATCGAGCCGGCTGGCTACGGAGCTGCAGTCTGTTTCGGTCCGAACACCCGCAACTTTCGCGATACTGTCGAGGCGCTGCTCGCCATCGACGCAGCGACCGTCGTCACCGACGCCGACTCGCTGGCAACAACGATCGATAACTGGATCGCCAACCCAATTGCCGCAGCTGCGATGGGCCAGCGAGCTCAGCAGTTCGTCGTTTCGCAGCGTGGGGCAACCGCAAAAACTGTCGACGACCTCTGCGGCAACGAGTCATCGAAATCTCAGCGTTACGCAGCCTGACAGGTTCAGTCTCCCGTCGGACGTACCTGGGATGCCCCCCGCCGCGTGATTTCGGCGAGTTCAGCGACTGTATAATGTCGTGCCCGAACGCCGTCTGAGACCCTCGACAGCCTGGTTGTCTGATGACTGCTTCCCGTATCTCTGCTGCCTGCGTCCGACTGCTTTCCATCGGATCGTCATGCCTGCGTCAGGCGGCGCTGCTGCTGATTGTTGGCCAGCTCTGGATCGGGCTGACGACGGAAGCGTCTGCCAGTGATGTCGAGTCGACTGACTCGACAGTGCCGATGCGACGAACGCTCGGAGCCATCTTCGCGGATCAGCATGTTGAGGAAGCGGCACTCGTTGTTCATCGCCGGGCATTGGCCATGTCGCCCGAGCAGCGTTTTGAATTTCTGTCGAACTGGGTGCTGCCGGGGCTCGATCACGAGACGTTTCGCCTGGCGGTTGACTTCTCGCCAACGCATCCAGCGCCGCCTGTCCGAAGTCGACTCGAAGAGCAACGAGTCACCGCCGCCGCCAGCAATGGAGCCTCGCGGGTTCCCACCGGCGGCGAACTTATCTCTCCGGCACTCGATCTGATCCACCTGGCAGCGGAATTACAACGACTGCCGGAGCTTCGTACGAAGATTCAGCCAGCAACTCCACGCGGAGAGATTCAGCAGCGTTGCCGGCTCGCGATGCTGGGACTCGTTGATGTCGCACTCGGCAACTTCGATCAGGCGCTGATCAGTCTTGACGAACTGTTTGCCCGCGTTGTGAGTTCAACTCGTCCTGAGTTCCGAAATCGCTGGCCGGAAACGCTGGCCGTTCACGAATGCCTGCAGCACGAACAGACGCGCGAGATCGTGACGGAAGCCCTCCATCGGATGCTGCAGACACAGGTAAGGGATGGTTTCGCAAACGGTCCGCCTGCCTGGGACCGCTGGGTGACGGGTTCAGCAGGCCGGCTTCACTCGCTCAGTTTCGACAGGCCGAGAGTCTCGCTGCAGAACTGGGCTCCGGTCAGCAGAACGAATCAATGGACTCGCGGAACAGGACTGCCAAACACTGAGTGGTTTCTCTCGCGAGGCCACGCCAACAACATCACCAGCCACGACGATGATTTTCTCTACTACCGTATCCCGCTGCTGGGCGACTTTACGATCGAATGCGACGTCAGCAGTTTCGGCTGGCGAGACAGCCATCTGATTGTTGCCGGTACGTACGTCGCCCCGATCTACGACCACGCTTCCTACGGTCTAGGAACGTTCCGCGGAGGTCGGCCCGGTGGTCCGGTCGAGCCACGGCTGACCGACAGCAGTGACTGGATTCGCTATCGAGTCGTCGTACGCGACGGAAAAAGCTTGACGTACTTCAACGGTCGTCTGATTCACACCGAACCGCTTCCGATCGGTCGCGATCCGTGGCTGGCCGTCCGCAGCCCGTCGTACACGAACGGCGGCGTGCGGAATCTGAGAATCACTGGCAACCCGAAGATTCCCGAGCAGATTCAGCTATCGACCAATCCTGACCTGACCGGCTGGCACGCGTACCACGGCGAACCGCTCGACGGCGACGGCGCCTACTGGCAATACTCGTTCGGGCTGCTTTCCGGACCGGCGATTATCGGCCAGCACGAACCCTGGCACGATGGCTTCGATGTCGAGCGGCTGCTGCAGTATCACCGCCCGCTGCTCGAAGACGGCACGATTGAGTACGAGTTTTATTACGACGAGGGGACGTCCGCTGTTTATCCGGCCCTCGACCGGCAGGCGTTCGTCATCAGCCGCGACGGTGTTCGGCAACACTGGATCACCGACGCCGCATTCGATCGAACCGGGTTGTCCCCTCTCGAAACGACTGACCTCGCGATTGCTCCCACCAGCCTGCGTGACAACGGCTGGAACAAACTGCGACTGACGCTGGCTGGCGACACGATCGAACTGCTGCTCAACGGCCAATCGATTTATCAAGGCCCGGTCGACCCAGCCAACCTGCGGACCTTCGGACTCTTTCACTGGGCGGATCAGACCGAAGCTCGTGTCCGCAACATTGTGTGGCGAGGCGATTGGCCAAAGACTCTGCCGCCCGCCGACGAGCAGGAACTGTCGAGTAATGACCTCGCATTCCTTGATGAAAAGCTGCCCGAACTCACGGCAGTCTTCGAGCACGACTTCGCAAAGGACGGCCTGCCCAAGGGCAAGTTTGAGGTCGCCGGTGAAAGCGCTGAGGAAACCGTCGCTCCCGATGAAGGCGTGTGGCTGCTCGTTCAAGGCCCGAAGGGATACTCGGAGGGCTGGCTGTCACCCAACCTGAAACTACACGGCGACTTTGATGTGCAGGCCAGGTTTTCCGACTTTGTTTCCGCCGGCCAGTTTGATTCGTCAAATGGCATTTTTCTCAAGGCGATCACCACCGATGCGGAGAAGACACACTCAGGCATCTTTCGCGGCACGCTGCGACGGCCAGACAGCCACGATCGCCAGATCGTTCAGTGCCAGTTCAACCGTAATCGAGCCGGCAACGACATCGTCAGTTTCGTTGGCGAGACCGCGGAAGAGGCGACGTCCGGCACGCTGAGACTCGCCCGCCGCGGAGACCAGCTTTACTGTCTGCTCGCCGAAAACGACTCGGCAGTCTTCCGTCTGATTCACGTCGAAACAGTTCCGACCGTACCGACGATCCCCGGTGGCCTGCGTCTGATGAGCACCGCGTACTCGATTGTGGACGGAGTAGGAGCGTCGACGGTGCTCTGGCAACGACTCCAGATTCGAGCCGAACAGATCACGACTGCTTCCGAGTGAGCCCGGATCCCGGACCGGCGCGCCGCATGGTCCGGCCGACAATTCCTACTCTTCGTCGAGCAGTTCGACGGCTTCGAACTTCTTGCCTTCGAGCATTTCGAGGCTGGCGCCGCCGCCGGTGCTGATGTGAGTGACCTTGTCGCCGAATCCGAGCTGCTGGATCGCCGCTGCGCTGTCGCCGCCGCCGATGATGCTCGTCGCGCCGCTGTTCGCAATCGCTTCGGCAACGATCCGAGTGCCGGCGTCGAATGGCGGCATTTCGCAGACACCCATCGGGCCGTTCCAGACGACGGTCTTCGCTGAGCTGACCAGTTCGGCATAACGCTTGGCGGTTTCCGGGCCGATGTCCAGACCCTCGAAGTCGTCCGGAATCTGACCGGCAGTGACGACGACCTTGTTGCAATCGGCGTTGAAGTCGTCACCGCAGTGCGTGTCGACGGGCAGCTCAAGCTTGTCGCCGGCAGAGGCCATCAGTTCTTTAGCCAGCTCGACCTTGTCCGGTTCGACGAGGCTCTTGCCGACATGGTTGCCCTTCGCGAGTTCAAACGTGTAAGCCATCGCGCCACCGATCAGCACCTTGTCGCAGACCGTCAGCAGATTGCGGATCACGTTGATCTTGTCGGAGACCTTTGCCCCGCCAACGATCGCGACGAACGGGCGTTCCGGATTGCCGATCGTCTCGGCGAGGTAGCGGATTTCCTTCTGCACCAGGCCACCGGTAACGCGCGGCTTGCCGGCCATCTTCAGCGGCACCAGGTACATCGACGAATCGGTCCGGTGACACGTTCCGAAGGCATCGTTGACGTACACGTCCGCGAATGACGCCAGCGTTTCAGCGAACGGCTCTTTGACACTGTCGTCGGACTTACGGTCTTCGCCCGGATTGAATCGCACGTTTTCGAGCACCAGCACCTGGCCATCCTGCAGAGCAGGGACCTTTGCCGCGGCATCGTCACCAACGGTATCAGTCGCGAACTCGACGTCCTGGCCGAGCAGCTCGGCGAGCTTTTCAGCAGCCGGCTTCAGGCTCATCGACGCAACGGCTTCGCCCTTCGGACGCCCGAGATGGCTCATCAGAATCACTCGACCGCCGCGTTCGAGAATGGACTGAATCGTCGGCAACGCCATGCGGATTCGCAGGTCGTCGGTGACGTTCTGACTGTCGTCGAGTGGCACGTTGAAGTCGACTCGCACGAGCACTCGCTTACCGGAAACGTCAACGTCAGCAACAGTCTTCTTGGCCATGATGAGTCCTGAGAAAAACGCACGCTCAGCCGAGCGTGACGAAATGATCGGAGTCGAAACGAGAGCGGCGCTCGAGGTCTTGTGTTGGAGGCGGGATCCTAAGTCGTGCCTCCTCGAACGCAAGCCGCGGCGGATCGCGGTCTCAACCGATCGTAACCCGCCAATGCGTTCGCTGGCCGCTGTTTCGCGTGGGGATTATCGTGAGGCCGCAAGTTCAAACAGCATTGCCGCAGTCGACGCGGCCAGTCGCTGGAGAGTCACTCATGGCGAAGTACCGGGTCGGAATCATCGGTCACACGGGCCGCGGCAACTACGGGCACGGGCTCGACATTCCGTGGCAGCATCGCGAGGACTGCGAAGTCGTCGCCCTCGCCGATCCGCACGACGGTGGTCGCGAAGCAGGACTTAAGCGAACTGGAGCCGCAAAGGGTTACGCCGACTATCGAAAGATGCTGCAGGCCGAGCGGCTGAACATTGCCGTGATCTGCCCGCGCTGGATCGATCAGCACCGCGACCTCGCGATCGCCTGCGCCGAGCACGGCTGCCACATTTATATGGAGAAGCCGTTCTGCCAGACGCTCGCTCAGGCGGACGAAGTCGTTCAGGCCTGCGAGATGCGGCACCTCAAGTTCGCGATCGCTCACACGAACCGCTACTCGCCCGTGTTGGGCGTTGTTAAACGGCTGATTCGTGAGGGTGAAATCGGCGACGTCCTCGAAGTCCGAGCCCGAGGCAAAGAAGACACCCGGCGAGGCGGCGGCGAGGATCTCTGGGTGCTCGGAACTCACATGCTCGACCTGACGCGCGCACTCGTCGGTGACGCGGAGTCCTGCTTCGCGACCGTGCGTCAGGACGGCAAGCCCGTCACGAAGGTGCACGTCGCAGAGGGCAACGAAGGCATCGGCCCGCTGGCCGGTGATCACATTCAGGCGACGTACCGCTTCAAAAACGGAGTCACCGGCTACTTCGCGTCGAAGCGCGGAGCCGGCGGCGGAGCAGGGCGGTTTGGCCTGCAGATCTGCGGCTCGCGCGGAATGATCGAGATGCAGTCCGGCTACCTGAAACCGGCCTACCTGCTGAAAGACCCGGCGTGGTCCCCGGGCCGCACCGGATCGAAGTGGGAAGTCATCACGTCGGGCGGCGTCGGCAAGCCGGAACCCATCACTGAGGGCGGACACGACGGCGGAAACGAGTCCGCAGCTGCCGACCTGATCTCGTCCATCGAAGGCGACCGTCAGCCAATCAGCGGCGTTTACGACGCGAGGTCGGCAACCGAGCTGATCGTCGCGACATTCGAGTCGCACCGGGTCGGAGGCCCCGTCAGTCTGCCACTCGAAAACCGTCAGAACCCGCTGACGATGCTGTGAAAGGTTTGGCGAACGGCCAGGTGCAGCAATGACGACACATCTCGTTCGAGCTGGTCGCGTTGTTTGTCCGCTCAGCGGGATCGATGCTCCGGGGCAGGTTGTCGTTTGCGGCTCGCGAATCGTGGCCGTCGAGACTG
>JAPOLP010000524.1 GCA_029977045.1 Planctomycetota bacterium | reverse complement strand
CTGACCTGCCTGAAGCCGCTGGCCGCCTGTGGCCGGATGTCGTACAGCATTTATCTGACGCACTATCTGCTCGTCGTGGTTGTTTCGTCGCTGTTTGCCGCCGCTGGATTTCATGCCGACGCGCACGTCGCCGCGCTGGTCGTCCCGTGCTGCCTGCTGCTGTCGATCCCGCCCGCCTGGGTCTTCAACCGGACAGTCGAGCGACGCTTTATGAACAGCCGTCCGAAGCAGACGACCGCGCCGAACTCAGGTACTGAGACACCGCCGCAGCCTCGCGTGACGCTGGCACCTCAGACGCCGTAGCCGCTTCCGCAAGGCGACTCGCTTGCCGCATCAGTGAGATTCGATAGAAGTCTGGCCGTGAGACGAGCGTCCCCGGCCTGCCAGGCTGCCGATTCGTCGCACGAGTAAAGACTGGGACTCGTCGCCATTGGAGTGCTGCCATGATTCGCCGATCGTTTCGTTTTCTGTGCTGCGTTGCTGTTGTCCTGCTGGCGTTGCCCGAGCTGTCTGCTCAGCAGCCGCCGTACGACGTGTTTCCGGACGCAGCTCCGCCGTACTACCGTGTGCGGTATGAACCGTCGACGCAGCCCGGCGAGCTGATTTTCGGCGTCAACTACACCATCTGGATTCCGCCGGGCGTCGAGACGCTGCGCGGAGTCGTCGTGCATCAGCACGGTTGTGGCGAGGGCTCGTGCAAGTCCGGTCTGACGGGCGCGTTCGATCTCCACTGGCAGGCTCTGGCAAAGAAACATTATTGCGCACTGCTCGCGCCGTCTTACGAGCAACCGCAGGCCGCCGACTGTCAGATGTGGTGCGATCCTCGAAACGGATCCAGCGCCGCGTTTCAGAAAGGGCTCGCCGATCTCGGAAAGCAGTCTGGACATCCTGAACTGGCCACAGTGCCGTGGGCCTTGTGGGGACACAGCGGCGGCGGGCACTGGGCCGGCGGCATGGTGATGCTGCATCCTGAACGAGTCGCCGCCGCGTGGCTGCGATCCGGCGTGCCGTTGTTCGAGGCGAATCCCGATCGACCGACAATCAAGGCTCATAAACTGCCCGAGGCTGCACTCGGCGTTCCGATGATGTGCAATCCCGGCACGAAGGAAGGCGTCACCGTCAAAGACGGTCGCTTCGCCATGGTCTGGCCGGCCAACGAAACCTTCTTCAACACGGTGCGAGGCAAAGGCGGCTTGGTCGGTGTCGCGGTTGACCCTCTGACCGCTCACGAATGCGGAAACCGGCGATACCTCGCGATCCGCTGGCTGGATACGTGCCTGAGCCTGCGTCTGCCGAAAGCCAACGGCGAGCCACTCAAGCCGATGCCGACCAACACAGCCTGGCTGGCCCCGATCACCGGAGACACCGCTCAGCCCGCAACAAAGGCTGACGGCGACGCGAACATGCTCGGCTGGCTGCCGAACGAAACCGTCGCCCGACTCTGGGAGCAGTACGTCAAGGACTCGGCGGTCGCCGACACGACGCCACCGCCTGCTCCGACAAACGTCGGCATTGAAGGCAACCGCCTGACCTGGCACGCCGAAGCCGACCTCGAAAGCGGACTCGCGAGCTTCCTTATTGAACGCGACGGCAAGCCACTGGCCGAACTCGCCGGCAAGAATCCGTTCGGCCGCCCGCTCTTCCAGAACCTGCAGTACAGCGACACCCCGGCCCTGCCGCTGATCCGGATGCAGTTCACGGATGAGAATGCCGAGCCCGGCAAGACTCACACCTACGGGGTCATCGCCGTTAACACGGTTGGCCTGAAATCGACGGTGAGCAAGAAGTCTGCGTCACGGTAAATGGCTTGGGTCGATCGCGATCAGTCGTACGAGTCCGGGATCGTCTCGCCGCCGTCGGCGGTCAGCAGTGCACGCAGCACATTCGGATCGATCTTCTCGGAAATGCTGCGGGAGCTACCGTCGGCGAAGACAACGATAGCTCGGCCTGGGTGGTGAGACGAGAGCATCGATGAGGACGTGCCGGGCTCGCGGCCAGGCTGGTTCACGCTGATGGCGTGGTCATCCAGTTCGACGTCGCGCGGTTCTGTCCAGGGAATCCGGCGTCCGGCAGCTTCCGCGAACGCGATCGTCTGGCCGAGCCCGTCAGGAAAGTCGTCAATCTTTCGTCCGTCCGCCGTTCCGTAGGCATGCGGACCAGTGATCATCGCGTGGGCCGTTGGCGGCACTTTGCCTGGCAAGACTTCAATCGCAGGGCGAGTTGGGCAGTCGAACATCCGCGGAAGCCTGGCTCCGACCTCGATGTTATGCGGACTGTTCCACGGCTCGTTGTCGCGATAGCGATTGCGCCGATCGAACTCGTCCCAGCTTCCAAGCCCTTCAGGTCTCCAGCTTCTCGGCGGTTGATCGGCAGTCTGAGTTGCAGGGCCGGGGAATCGGCGATCTCTCTTTGCCGCCTGATTATGAGCATCGAGAATGATGCTGCAGAACCGGCAGCGGCACGACGAAGTTCTCGCTGCTTCTCGTGCCTGTTCGACGGCAGGCACCAGCCAGGTGAAGAGGCAACCGGTCAGGATCGACGAGATCATGATCGTTCGCGCGAACCTGACTCCAGGAGCCTCGGATGTCTGTCCGCCTGCGTCGGACTCGCCATCGAGCGATTCCAGTTCAGCTTTTTCAACCGTCGGTGGCGGGACTCCCGGAGCCAGTTCGACGACGACCATCGCAATCGCCGCGAGAACAGCCACAGGAACGCAGACGACAAGGATCGAAACAAAGTCAGGCTGGCTACTCAGGTGGCAGCGCTGGGCAAGTATCGACAGCGCAAAAACGGAGACAGTCAGAACGAGTCCGATGGAAAGCTGCCGCCATGTGACGGGCCTCTTTCGCCGGACTTTCAGAAGGACCATTCCCAGAAGCAGCAGGACGGTCGCCGTGATGTGCAGCAGCGTCGCCAGGCCCGGCTCGGGAACCCAGACACGCTCCGGCGGGAACGGGAAGCTCTCCATCTCGAAGCCCTCGCAGCTGCACGACTGACGTGGTCCGACCTTCTGACCATCGTTTCAGAAGAGCAGCCTACAGGCAGCGTTCGAGGAACTCACGCAGATTTGATGAGCGGCTTTGCTTGAATCCTGAGAGCTTCAGGCGAATCGCCTCGCGACCGTCCTGCCGAGCCTGCATCACGACCGGTCGGAAGCCAGCGTGGGTGGGCCTCATGAAGTTCGGCCCACCCTGTGAAACATCGATCAGACAGCCGGAACCGGGACGTTCAATTCTTCGGCCAGCTTCAGCAGAGCATTCCAGTTGCCGTCGTCGAGGCTGATTCCGGTTTCAGAACGCGTTGCCAGAGTTGCTCGTTCAGGATCGCCGGGAAGGTAAACGCGGTCGACGCCGTCGATGCGCGGAACGTCGCGCACGTACTCTTCAAGGGCTCCGACTTCCTGGCTCAGATGATCGAAGCCGGCGTAGCCTTTCGGGTCGATGACGATAAAGAACGCCGCGTTGCCAACCGGCGGCGGTGGATCGGGATAAGCACACTGGCCGCCCGAGAGGGCTCCGCAGAGCATCTCAATCATGAACGACAGGCCAAAGCCCTTGTAAGCCTGGTCGCCGCCCATCGGTCGAATCGTTCCTGGCGGGTCGCCGTAAAGCTGATTGGGATCGTTTGTCGGATTACCTTCGGGATCGAGAATCCAGCCGTCGGGAACCTGCTCCCCAGCGATCTTCTTGACGCGGACTTTGCCTTCCGCCGTGGCGCTCGTTCCAAAGTCGAGAATGAACGGGCCGTCCTTTCCGCCAGGCATACCGATGCACAGAGGATTGGTGCCGAGTCGCGGTCGCTTGCCGCCAACGGGAGCAACACGCTGCGCCGCTCCGTGAGTGTTCGCGCAGATGATCGCTGCCATGTTTCGCTCGGCAGCCATCTCAGCGTACTCGCCCAGTCGCCCGATATGAGCTGACCGCCGCAGCGTGCCGGAAGCGATCCCCGAGTTCGCGGCTTTGTCCATCAGCCACTCCATCAGGTTCCGCGAGAGAACCTGGCCGAATCCCCAGCTCCCGTCGGCGACGATCGTGCCTGGCGTTTCGTTGATGACGTCCAGCGTCGCGCCGGGCGTCAGTTTTCCGTCCTGAACCTGCTTCACGTAGAACGGAATCCGCATCACGCCGTGCGAGTCGTGCCCGCGCAGGTTGGCTTCAACAAGGCTGCGGCCAACAACGTCGGCTTCTTTAGGCAAAGCTCCGCCAGCGGTCAGTAACGCTTTGGCAAAGCTGGTGAGTTTCGAGGCTTCGAGTACCGGCACGGCATTCTCCCGATCAGATCAGTTCAGACTGTTTCGTGACGTCAGGTTGTTTGTGAGCGTCGCGTTGGAACCTAGCGGGAGCCACGCCAGCGCAGCAACTCAGCACGCAGCAACGCCCCACGGATTGCCACTGCAGAGAAACCAGCCGCGATGACGCAACGATGCCCGATCCGATCAGCCGGGTTGCGGAGAAGGTTGACCTTGCCGGTCAGGCAGGCTGGATGACTCGTTCCAGTCACAGCGAACGATCCGCAAAGCTCCTCCGTGGCAAAGGCTGGCGATTTGGAAACCGATACCCATTGAGCCGACCGCAACGGCACGTCTCTCCTCAAAAAGCTGGGCCAGCCAGAGGCTCAGCTCGGAAGATGAAACATCTGTTCGCACGGAAGCAGCGGTCGGGGCACCAGAATCAGCACCACGGATTGGCATCAGAGTTCGACGCGAAAGACTGACCGGCAGGGACACGCCCCAGTCTGATCAAGCGTCGCCGTTCCCCCAGCGAGAGGCACCGATGAGCGAACGCGTTGCAGGGATTTCGACACTTCATGAACTTCGCCAGTTTGTCCACGAAACGCTGTGTCAGCGCGAGAATCTTGTCAGAGACCAGTTCCAGATGCTTGAAATGGAACTGAAGAAATG
>JAPOLP010000458.1 GCA_029977045.1 Planctomycetota bacterium | reverse complement strand
GTGCCGCCGTAGCGCCGAGTGGTCGACGTGTCCGCCTGCTCGAACGCTCCGAAGACCGTCTTAATCTTCTCGGGCGGAATGCCGATGCCCGTGTCCGTGACCGCGAAGTGCAGCTGGACGCTGCCGTCAGACTGTTCGTCAACATCCGCATGAACGACGACTTCGCCGTGCTCTGTGAACTTGATCGCGTTGCCAACCAGGTTGACGATGATCTGTCGCAGCCGCGCCGGGTCACCGATCAGCCAGTCCGGCACGGTGGGATCGATGTGACACGCAAGTTCCAGTTCTTCGCGATGCGCCCGCAGGGCCAGCGACTTCAGAGTGTCGCCCAGACATTCCCGCAGGCTGAATGTGACCGCTTCCAGTTCCAGCTTGCCGGCTTCGATCTTTGAGAAGTCCAGAATGTCGTTGATCAGCGTCAGCAGCGACTCGGCCGACCCGCGAACCATGCTCAGGTAATCGCGCTGCGACTGCGTCAGCTCCATGTCGAGAACCAGCTCCGTCATCCCGATGATCGCGTTCATCGGCGTGCGGATTTCGTGACTCATATTCGCGAGGAAGTCGCTTTTCGCCCGGTTCGCGGACTCGGCGGCGTCCTTCGACTCGCGCAGTTCTCGCTCGGCCTTCTTGCGTTTTGAGATGTCGTGAATGAACGCGGCAAACAGAGTTGTTTGCTCATCGGCAATCGGCGAGATCGTCATCTCGACCGGAAACTCGGTTCCGTTGCGGTGAATGGCCGTCAGTTCCAGCCGCCGCTGCAGCACCTTCTGTTCGCCGGTTTCGAGATACCGTTTCAGGCCGGCGGTGTGCTGCTCGCGGTAATGCTGCGGGATGATCATCTCTGCGAGGTTCTCGCCGAGCGCTTCCTGCCGCGTCCAGCCAAACGTTGTTTCTGCCTGCGGGTTCCAGTCGACGATCACGCCATCCGCGTCCATGGCGACGAAGGCGTCGAGCGCCGTGTCGACGATCATCCGATTCTGCCGCTCGCTCTTCTGCAGAGCGATCAGCGCTTCCTGCTGCTGAGTGATGTCGCGCGAAACGCCAAACGTGCCAACGACGTTGCCGTCTTCATCGCGCAACGGCAGCTTGCTGGTCGAGACCCAGGTCGTCCGACCGTCCGGCCAGGTTTCCTTTTCTTCAAGCCCCAGCACAGGGGCGCCGGACTCCATCAGGTCCAGTTCGTCACGGCGAGCCTGCGCGGCATGTTCCTCGGTAAAGAAATCGCTGTCGGTTTTGCCGAGTGCTTCGTCCGGGCTCTCAAGCCCGAACCAGCCGGCCATCGCCGTGCTGATCCGCAGGAATTGGCTGTCGCGATCCTTGAAGTAAATGTTGTCCGGCAGATTCTCCATCAGCGACTTCAGCAGGGACCGTTCGGTGTTGAGTTCCCGCAGCAGCCGCTGATGCTCCATCGCGTAGCGGATCGTGTGCTTGAGCCGCGAGACGTCGTACGTCTCCTTCGCCAGATAGTCGGTCGCCCCGGCCTCCAGCGCCTGCTTGTCGAGCGCGAGGTCGGTCTGTCCGGTCAGAATGATGATCGGCGACTGGCACCCGGCGACGCGCGCACGTCGCAGAACATCAATCCCGTCGTCAGCATCCAGCCGGTAATCGAGCAGATAGATGTCGTGCTGCCCACGGAGAATGAGTTCGAGTCCGGCAGCAGCCTCGTCAGCCCATTCGAGGAGTACTTCGCGGCCGTCGATTTCCTGCAGCAGTTCCCTGGTGATGACGAAGCTGTTCTCGTCGTCATCAATCAGCAGAATCCGCAACGGCCTACCCATCAGCACATCTCCCGGCATCTCAGTCACGCAACCGTGACCGGAGTATCCGCTGCCGGGCCGGGGATTGAAACTGTCAAAGCTCTTACGTCGCTGACCAGAAGTCTTCGATGTTCAGCTTCGGGCGATGATGCCGCGCAAGGCGACTTTGCCAGGCGAGCAGTTCCGGCGGAGCGTCGCCGGTCGCCGCCAGCTCGATCTGCAACTGCCCCGCAAGATTGCCCCAGCCAGACGCGTCCGGCTGACCGGAAAACATCGCCAGCCGCTTCCGCAGATTCAGCGTCTCGCCGACATACAGCGGTCCGGTGGCTTCGTCTCGCAGCACATACATCCCGGAAGACTCGGGCACGTCCGACAGGTCCAACTGGCCGATCGTCACCGGTGCGGACACCGCGAGCTTCTCGGGCGACAGCGATGCACCACGAGTTCTCGCGAACCGGGCTTCCTTCCTCAGCTTGAGTGCCGCCCAGCGATACTCAAGCGACGAATGCCCCGGCGCGAATGAGGCCGCGATCTGATCGAACTCGGTTGCCCGAGCAGGATCACACAGAATCGCGTCGAGCCCGCCGACGCCGCGATCCATCATCTGCCGGTAAGCGATCTCGCTGGCGAAGAGGTACTCGTCGCAGTCTTCCCAGGTCATCGATGTGACATGCGATGCCGGGAACTGAGCGAGCTTGCCGGCCTTGCGGATGCGAAACAGCAGGCTGTTCCAGATGCAGGCATCGCCGACGAGTCCCAGTCGCGAACACGCTTCGACGAAGTTTGCGTTGAGTTCAGGGTCCGCGACGAGCCGGTCCGCCGAGTAGCCGTCGTAAGTCAGCCGGAACGCCTCGACGATCCCGTGCAGCGTCAGGTTCCGCTGCGCGTCCTCGAACATCGCCTCACGAAGCTCAGGATCGCCACCGAGTGGCAGAGACTTCTGACCGCTCGTTTTCTTTTTCGACGTCGCCGGGGCAACCCGCTTGCCGTCAACACGTCGAGTTCCCTGAGCCGTCTTCGGCGCACTGACGAGTGGTTCGGCGGCACCGTCGAGCCGGTCTCCAACGCGAATCGAATCCAGCCGCGACCGACCGTGCCTGATGTACTCTTCCGAGAGGTCAAAGCCGATGAACTTCCGCCCGAGCTTCTTCGCGACGGCCAGCGTTGTCGCACTGCCGGAGAACGGGTCGAGCACGACGTCGTTTTCTTCCGAGCAGAAGCGGATGATGCGACCGAGTAGTTGCTCCGGCATCTGGCAACCGTGAAACCCGGCTCGCTCTTTGAACGTTCCGGCGACGCGTGGGAAGTACCAGGTATCCTCGCCCTCGCTGAAGCAGTGCTCGACATCCTGAGGCCGCAGCGTCCAGGTCGCGTCGTTGTCGCTCGGTCCGTCCTCGGCAGCGACGATCAGCTCTTCGGCTTCGATCGAAAACTGCCCGCTAGCTTCGACAGGCCGCAGGATCCAGGTGTCGTCCGGCAGCCGGCCTTTCGGGTTCGCCCGCTTGTCTCCGTAAACAAGCTGCCGCGCCGACGGAATCCGGTTCTCCATCGCGTCACTGCGAAACGTGAATGCTTCCGGGTTCTTGACGAAGTGAAACAGGTGCGCGTGCGAGCGGCTGAATTTGTGCGCGCAGTTCACGCCGAACGTGTAGTACCAGATGACCCAGCTCCGGCAGGTGAAGCCGGCCTGCTGGCTGATCAGCTTCAGCTCGGCCGCGTACTCATCGCCAATCGCCAGCCAGAACGTCCCGTCGTCCTTCAGCACGCGATGCACCGCGTTGATCCAGTCGCGCGACCAGTCGAGGTACTGCTGAGCTTCCTTGCGGTCGTCGTAAACGTCGTACTCGTACCCGATGTTGAACGGCGGATCGGCAAACGCCAGATCAACGCAGCCTTCCGGCAGCGCGTTCGTTCGTTCGACACAGTCACCATGCTGAATCGTATTGAGTAGATCGTCCACAACCGAGGACTCCGTTCACGGGGCAAAAGACGCTCGATCGCCCGCAGCAGAAGACGGCGATTTCGAGCGGCCCGGATGGTACCGGTCGGCCAGGGAGGGCGCAAGCAATCAGAGGGGTGGCCGGGGTTGGAGCGAGGTACGAGCGAAACCCCGGAGGGGCGGTTCCGGGGCTTCCTTCGCAGGCTCAGTCCAGCACCGGCCACCCTGCCAGTTTCAATCAGCGTCTTCTGTGAGCAAGAGTTTTTGACCACAGCGAATATGCCGCAGACCGGTCCACGCGTTCTCGTCGGTAATCCTAAAACGCCAACCGCAATTTGGGCACGTAAGCCAGCCATCAGCTCGCACGCTAACAGGCTTCGGGGCGTTATCGTTATCGAAGAACGGCTCCAGCTCTGGTATCACTCCTCGTCCGTCGCATTCCTCGCAGTGAACGAGTTCCACGCAACTATCTTCGTCGGGCATGGCGTACCGATCGTACCTTCCAAAGCCACGACATCGTCTGCATGACACGAGGACAAGTGGGTTGTGGTCATTGTCTGCAGTGAACTCGGCTGTTCGCCTCGTGGGATGTCGACGCAGGAACTGCTTGAGACGTAGTTGCTCTTTCAGTTCCCTCGGATCCACGGAACATATCTCCGACTTCAGTTGCGACCTTACCCCACCAGCTCGCTGATCGGGCGGGCGTCTTCCGGCAGGAGCATGACCGGGAGTTCGACTTCGTTGCGGATCATCATGTGCGGGTCGATGCCCATGTTGTGGTAGACGGTTGCCAGGATATCGCGGAAGTGAACGGGGCGGTCTTCGGCGTAGGCTCCGGTTTTGTCCGTCGAGCCGATGACCTGGCCGACGTTCATGCCGCCGCCGGCCAGCCAGGCACAGTTCACCGGAGCCCAGTGGTCGCGACCGGCCTTGTCGTTGATCTTTGGAGTGCGGCCGAACTCGTCGCAGACGACGACCGTGACGTCATCGCCGAGCCCGCGGTCATAGATGTCGGCGATCAGGGCCGAGATTCCCTGGTCGAACGTCGGCAGGTACTTCTTCAGGTGATCGAAGTTGTTGCCGTGCGTGTCCCAGAAACCGTACGCGACGGTGACGACGCGGACGCCAGCCTCGACCAGGCGGCGAGCCATCAGGAGTTGCTCGTTCCACAGCGGAGCCCCGTCGCCCAGGTGTGTCGATGAACCTTTGCCGTAGAGCTCGCGGGTCGCTTCGCTTTCCTTGCTGATATCGAGAGCGTCGACGAGATCGGACGACGTCAGCACGCTGAACGCGCGATCGTAAACCTCGTCCATACCCAGCAGCTTCGCGTCTTCGGCGTTGCGGCGCAGCGAGTCGAAGCGTCGCAGCAGGTCACGGCGGCTCTGAAAATGATCGCGATCGACAAACCGCAGCTTCATGCTGGCCAGGTCTTCGCCGTCCGCTTTGACCTGGTTGAACTTCGAGCCCAGATAACCGGCGTCCGCGCTGTTGTACGGTCGGTGCTTCATCGTCGGGAACAGGTCGACGAACGGGGGTGTCACGGGATTCGTCGGACCGAGCACTCTCGAAACAACGGAACCGAAGTTCGGAATTCCGTCGCGCTCGACCGTGCCCATCGACTGGCCGGTCAGGCAGTGAAAGCTGGAGTGCTCGTCACGCAGGCCGACGATCGACCGCACGACGG
>JAPOLP010000165.1 GCA_029977045.1 Planctomycetota bacterium | reverse complement strand
GTCGCGAGCGGCGATTCGGCACTCGGCATTTCATTGCTCCCACTCGGCGCGGCGACCTGATCGGCACAGCGCCGACGTGACCAGTCCGGCAAACGGACCCTTCGCGATCCGAGCCCTGCCGCTTCGATCAGTCTAGGTCGCCGTTACAAGAGGCCGGTTACAGGCCCTGAACGGGCAGGGGAATGCCGGACGGAACAGTCCGCTCGATCCGTCTGGACGGATTAGCGCGATCGCACTGGTGCGTCGTTCGGCAAGCCTGGTCCGGCTGGAACGTTTAACCGATCGAGGCACCATCGCTCGTCTCGGACTTGAATCGCGCTCACGAGATGAGCCAGGTCAGCCTGCCGCTTTGCAGCGAACTTCGGCCTCACTTATACAACAAGCGGGATCGAGCGAGACGGCTCGCCGAGGTCTCATTTCCGAAGGTAATTCGTGGAGACGCGTCCGATGGTCAGACTTCGACAGTATCTCAGTGCGGCGGCGGTTCTGCTGTTGCTGACTCGGTTGGCCAGTGCTGCTGACGAGTCGTCCGGCGTCGTTGATCTGCTGATCGTTGCCGGGCAGTCAAACGCGGTCGGTTACGACGCGAAGCCGACGGAGCTGCCAGCTGACGAGGTCGACCAGCAGATTCTCTTCTGGTGGCGCTGCGGCGATCCGCCGCCGGATCAGCACGACTCGACCAGCGGCGGCAAGTGGGCTCGCCTGCAGCCGCAGCCGCTCGGCGATCCAAAGAAACCGCGCGAAGGCCGACAGTACGGCAACTTCGCGCAGCCGGAAGGCGGCTTTGGTCCGGAGATCGGCTTCGCGCGAACGCTCGCTGCAAAAGGGAAATCGAAGCTCGCTGTCGTGAAGGCCGCGTTCAGCGGGACGGCTCTGAAACGCGACTGGAATCCCGCCGATCCTGGCGAGGGTGGTTCGTGCTACCGGTCGCTGATCGAAGAAACGCGAGCGGCGATCGCGGCGGCGAAGCAGGACGGCCTGCAGCTTCGACCGCGAGCTTTCGTCTGGGTCCAGGGCGAAAGTGACGCCAACGCCGAGCACGCTCCGCATTACGCGGACAATCTCAGCGCGATGCTCACCGCGTTGCGCCGGGACATTGACGCTCCAAAGCTGCCGGCCCTGATCGCAGTGAACACGAAGTTCGGCAATGGTCGCAACCAGTTTATGCCGCTGATTGTTGATCAGCAGAAACTGCTGGCGTCGCGTGATCCGCTGTGCGAGTACGTCGACACGTCGGCGGCAACGATCGCCAACGGAGCCCACTACGACACGCAAGGCACGCTGGATGTCGGTCGCTGGTTCGCCGAAACGCTGCTGCAGTTCGAGGCTCAGCCAGTGGCGGTCGTCGAACGTACTCGGCAGAAGCTGCTTGCTGGCGAGCCCGTTCGCATTGTCTGCTTCGGCGACAGCGTCACTGGCGTTTATTACCACACGGGCAGCCGGCGGGCTTACACCGACATGCTCGGCATCGCGCTGCAGAAGTCGGCGGACGGCGCTCAGGTCGAGACGATCAACGCGGGCATCAGCGGGCACACGACGGTCAACGCTCTCGCCCGAATCGATAAGGACGTTCTCAGCCACAAGCCGGACCTGGTCACGGTGATGTTCGGGCTGAACGACATGGTCCGCGTACCGCTCGACGACTACCGGGCGAATCTCAAGACGATCGTCGCGAAGTGCCGCGAGATCGGAGCCGAAGTCGTTCTCGCCACTCCGAACAACGTCGTCACGACGTCGGGGCGTCCGACCGAGAAGCTGATTACCTACTGCGACGTCGTCCGCGAAGTCGGTCGCGAGCTGTCAGTCCCAGTCTGCGACAGCTATCGCGAGATGGACGGCCTGCGGGCTCGCGACGACTTCGCCTGGCGGCTGCTGATGAGTGACGCCATCCACCCCAACATGGACGGCCACAAAGTCATGGCCGAACTGCTCGCCCGCACGATCAGCGGACGCGACGTTTCGCTGGCCGACGCCGGACCACTGCCGCCGCTCGCCCATTCGAAGGCGAAACTGGCCGACGGCAATCCGCTGCGAGTCCTGGCGATGTCGCCGGTTGCTCAATCGCTGCCGGTGGCTTTGAAGGCAGCGGCACCCCATGCCGAAATCGAACTCACGGAGTGGGCAACCGCCGGACGCTCGCTGCCCGAACTGGAAGCTGACTCGCAGTCTCGTGTGCGTGCGATGAAGCCGGACCTTGTTGTCATCGCCGTCCCGCGTTCAGTTTCAGAGGAGAACAAAGAAGCATTCGCGAAGTCGTTTGCGTGGGTGATGAACTGGTCGCTCAACTTCGGCTCGCCGACATGGGACTGCGTCGTCGTTCATCCGGCGGTGTTCGAGGCTGACTCGGAAGCCGGCCCGTACGACGACCTGATCCGGCAACTGGTGCGTGCTCAGGATCTCAGCCTGATCGACCGGGCTGAAAACGAAACAGCCAGCGGCGAGGACATCCTCACGCGCTGGCTGCGAAGTCAACTCAATGCTGAAGGTGCGGCGGGCTCAGCCCAGTGACCAGCCTTCGCGCGGTTTGCGACCGAGGAACTGCTCGGCGGCGGGGCAGTTGGTCACTTTAAGATTTGCGGCGTCCCATTCGAGCTTCTGGCCGGCTCGGAAGGCGACGTTACCCAGGTGGTTGGCCTCGGTCAGCGGGCCGGCGTAGCTGAAGGGGCTGCCGGTTGGCGAGCCGGTGCGGCAGGCTTCGACCCATTCCTGATGCTGGCCGGGCGAGTCCGGGATGAACTGCGCTGGCCGCTTGAAGTCTTTGAACTCGTCCTCGGGCAGCAGCACATGCTTGCCGTAGTCGGACAGGACCATGCCCTTGTCGCCGACGAACAGCACGCCGTTGCCCCACTGCGGAATCTCGCCGCGAGTCCAGATGTCCGGCTTCATCGCTCCCTGATACCAGTTGACGGTGCAGGCCGGCATGTCGCCGCGTGCTCCGTATTCGTACGTGACTTTCATCGTGGCCGGAGCGATCTCAGCGTGCGGCTCGGGCCCGAAAGCTTCGATTGTTTTCGGGGCGTCGAGCTTGAGCGCCCAGAACGGCAGGTCGATCCAGTGGCTGCCGAGGTCCGACATCGTGCCGTTGCCAAAGTCCCACCAGCGGTACCACTTCGGGCCGGGGAAGTAGACGTCGTTGTAAGGCCGGTACGGAGCTGGGCCGATCCACAGGTTCCAGTCGAGCGTCGCAGGTGGCGTCATCTCCTCGGTCGGACGTTCGAGGACCGTGACGATGTCGCCGTTCTTCTTCGCGTCTTCGGGACTCTGCCGACCCCAGGCACGCGACACCCAGACATGTGCCTCGCGAACGTGCCCGATCGATCCCGACTGGATCAGCTCGACCACGCGGCGGTAGTTCGGCATCGAGTGAATCTGCGTGCCCATCTGCGTCGCGACGCCGGCCTTCGCGGCAGCTTCCGTAATGATGCGGGCTTCGAGCACGTTGTGCGTCAGCGGCTTCTCACAGTAAACGTGCTTGCCCAGCTGCAGGGCCGGCAGCGTCGCGAACGCGTGCGTATGCTCAGTCGTGCTGACGACGACGGCGTCGATGTCGTTCGTCTTTTCGTAGAGCTGCCGGAAGTCCTCGTACGTCCGCGCCTGACTGTGCTGCTCGGACGCCCGCCCGAGATTGACCGCGTTGACGTCGCACAGCGAAACGACGTTGACCGAGCCCGCTCCGGAGATCGTCTTGAGATTCGCCCCGCCGCGTCCGCCGACTCCGACAAAAGCGACGTTGAGCTTGTCATTTGGCCCAGCAGCTTTCAGCACCGGTTGTCCGGCAGCAAACAGGCCAGCGGACAGAGCGGACGTGGCCAGAAAATCACGACGGCTGACGAGTGACGGTTGAGACATCAGACGGCTCCTTCTTTCACAGTCGGATTGGCAGGTTTCGATGCGAGTTCGACTCCGGCAGTCTGACGCCGCGCGATCGGCAGGCAAAGCGAGCCGCGGTTGAAACACCGATTCCGATCCATGCTGGGCGTGCCTGAATCACTCGAAGGCCAGTTTCGCCGGTCATGGCACTTTCAACCCATGACAGCACATGAGAGTCGTTTTCCGTCCGCTGCAACACGAAGGACCAGCAGAATCCACCGAGTCAGACGGGAAGAGTTCGGCGGCGGGAGAGGCGGATGCCGAGTCTCTTGAGTGCGCCCAGGTGCTGGCTATAATCCCCGCCCCTCAAGCGCAAGTGGCGGAATTGGCAGACGCGCTAGGTTGAGGGCCTAGTGGGGTTTAAACCCCGTGGAGGTTCGAGTCCTCTCTTGCGCAATCAAACGACCGTGAGATTTCGATCTCACGGTCGTTTTTGTTTGCGCGGTCGGCTTCTCTCAGTGCGGGAGCAGCCGGCTACCCGTGTGAAGCTGCAGTTCGTCGCGGAGGTAGCTCGTCGGTCGCAGCCAGAATTCGGTGGCGGGAGCCTGGAAGCTGCCCTGGCCGGAGATGCCCAGGCGGGCCTGCAGCAGGCCGACGGGGATGACGTCGAGGTCGCGTTCCGGATCGAGCTTCCTGAACGGCAGGTCGACGGTCGCGCCGTTCGGGCCGAAGTCGGACGGCGACAGCTGGCGTGACCACTCTTCGACGACGCTCACGGTGTCATCCTCGCGGACGCCGCTGAACCGGCGGGCGATCAGCTGAACGGTGAGTGTGCCTCGGGCAGCGACCGGGGTTCCCTGAGCCGTCACTGGCGTCACCAGCAAACGCAAGCCGTCGAGAGCGGCGTCCCGGTCCCAGTTCTCCGGCCAGGCTTCGACTCGCAGAGACTGGACCGGTCCGCTGATGGCGGATGTCTGCAGAAGCGGAACTGACGGAGGGGCCGGCAACGCGGACGGGCCGCGACTTTCACGCTGCGTAATTGACGGGCCTTCGATCCGCAGGACTTTTGAGCCGTCGTAGGGGCCGATGCGGCGGATGGTTGAGCCTGGCACTTTTGTCGTCAGGACGATGCCGGGGCGTTCGCTGCGGAGATACACCGTGCGCGTGTCGCTGTTTGGATCGAGATGGCCGACAAGTTTCCGACCGCTGGTGGTTTCGATTTCGACCAGCGTGCCTGCCGGTTCGCTCCTCGCAGCGCGCTCTCTTTGCGGTGATGGTTCAGCGGCGACGGCCATTGAAGCCGCGAAGGCAAACAGACCAGCGATAAGAAGGCTGCGAGGCATGACTGCTCCACTGTTGCACGTCAGAGATTCTGCTGACGTTCAGTGAAGCAAGCGGGGTGCCACGATTCTTTACAGTGGCGAGCCTGGCGTTTCGACGGTTATTTCAGGCGGAAACCGTTCAGATCAAACGCAACCGCCGGAAGCGTGTTGCGGCGCTGCAACGTTCGCGTGGCGGAAGTGCAACGTCGTGCCTCGGCATCAAAGCGGCTGTGAGATCAAAGTCACAGGAGCATCACGGTGAAAGCGTCGCTCGCTTCCAGCTGCCGGGCGAGATCCGCATCGGGTTGCCGGATGCGAAGCCTGGCGGTGGGTAATCATTGAAGGTCGAGCGGTAGGTCAGTTCGCAGGCCGACTGGATCTTCGACGTCTGCGAGATCAGAACGCCGTCGATCGGGTTGCCGCCGCTCAGCGTGTTGCCGAATTCGCCGTTGATGAAGACCAGTCCGCGGATGCCGGACGGGTAGGTGTCCGTCGTGTCGGAATCCTCACTGCCGCCGTACGGCGTTCCGACGGGGTTAAAGTTGACGCCCTGGCTGCTTTCGCTGAGGTCTGATTTGCCATGCACGATGTAGAAGTTTCCGTCGACCAGCAGCGCCGGATAATTCGGAACGACGGCGTCCCAGCGGACGCTGTAGCCGACGTACGACGTCGAGCCGGGATTCAGCAGGAGCAGCGTTCCCAGGATCCGGCAGTTGCGGATCACGACGTTCTGGCCGCCGCAGTCAATCACGTAGATCCCTTCGGCGTTTGTCTGCGTGCCGAACGGGTTGTTTGACGGGCTGAGAACCACGTTCTCGATCTTCCCGGACGAGAGCGAGGCAAAGTCGATCCATGTGCCGTTGTCGCGGTAGTACTCGAACGTGTCGCTGCCCGGCAGCTGTTTCGGAGTGGCTCCGCTGGTGATCACGCCCGAGATCGCTCCCAGCACGGTGCCGGCGGCTTCGACACTGCCGACGATGCTGCTGCCGCTGCTGGATGCGTCAATGTTTCCGTTGCTGGCGACACACTGGCTGGTCGTGATGTCCGCTCCGTACTGCAGCGTGATGTTGCCGTTGCAGGTGAAGGATGCTCCCAGGCAGGTCAGGCCGGCTCCCGTCGGATACAGCCGGACGCTTTCGGCGGCGACCGTATCGCCAACGCGGCCAATCCCGACGACTTCGACCGAATCCGATTCGTCGTCGGCCAGGTTGCCGTCGCTGTCGAGCAGTTTGAAGGCGATCGTGCCCGTTCCGACGTCTTCTCCAAGACTCGGAGCCTCGACACCGTGTATGTACGTTGTTCGCCAGTTCGCGTCGTTTTCGATTTTCAGCAGAGCCTGTTCGACCGCTGATCGTGCGAGTGCCTGGGCTTCGAGCAGGTCGGTGGTCTGCGAGACGATCCGCATTTCCCGATGCGCCACCGAAGCCGCCGCCAGCCCGATGATCGCCACCAGCGTCGTCGTCACCATCACGGCTACATAGAGGAAGCCGGACCGGGCGTCGCGTCTGATCGTCAGTGGTGATATCGACCGTCTCTTCATGTTGATTTCGACACGCTTTGGTGACTGTCACTTGAGTAGGCCGGATCAAGCGAAGCGCCGCTCCGCCTGACTGCCGGAACTTCGTCGCGTTGCTCCTCGGTCCGGCCTACGTGTTGTTGTCCATTGTTCTCAATTGTCTTCCGCGTGATTGCTGACCAGCGTGCCGCCGGAGATGGCGGCTTCGCCGGGTTCGACCTGCAGGGTGCAACCGATCCAGGTGACGACGGTCTGGTCGACTCCCAGAGTCTGCTGTATGCCGCCGATGTTTGTTCGCCAGGCTCGCAGCGATGTGACTTCGCCGGTGGGCGAGGTTGCCGTGACCAGGATTTCCCGCAGACCTTCGTCAGTTGCTCCGCTGGCCAGAGCGGCATGATTGCTCGCGGCGAGCTTCCTGACGGTGACCGTTCTCGACCAGCCGCTGTATTCGGCCAGAGCGTTTCCAGCCCGGTCCTGAGGCGGCGATGCCGACCAGGCGTCGTAGTCGTCGATGTCGTCGAACTGGGCTCGCGTTGCGGGCGAGGTTGCTTCTCCGGCTTCGACTCCAAAACCCGGCGAGCCGTCCGTGTCTTCGTATGCCAGCGTTTGAATCTCATCCAGAAGCTGCCGTGCCAGAGCGCCACCGCCGCACGCAGACGAGGCCGCGTTCCAGTTATGCAGAGAACTCTCGACCGTCCGCAGCGACGCCACCATCAGCACGCCGACGAGCAGCGTGCTGATCGCAACCTCAGCCAGCGTCAGGCCGGAGCGGGGCCGTTTCAGAGAACAGGTTGAAAGATGAGTGATATGCATTGCGTGAACCCGAGAGCGGGATCAGTTGGGTTTGACTGTTGCATAGATCGATATCGCAGACCCATTGAAGACGCCTTCCGATACTCCCCACGTCTGGCGGAATCCGTCTGCCGTCGCCCGATGCGTAATCGTTCGATTTCGACCGTTGAACACACTGCCTCGTTTGAAGTAGTGATTGCCGTTGTCCATCGACACGGCCAGCCAGTACATGCCGGGCGGCAGGTTGATGTCCGTCATCTCGAACTGCAGCCAGCTTCCCTGGTCGACTGACTTCATTACTGCAGATTCGGCGATCAGAGCGTTAGGCTCGCCAAAGACGTCTGAGTAGATCGCGACGCGGACTTCACCGTTCGATCCACCCACGAAGACGCTGATGCTCTGCAGAACGCCGCCGATGCCCAGAAAGGCCTGCGTCGCGACCTGCTCGCGATCTCGCGTGAGGTTCTGGCTGAACAGCGTCTCGTAACCAAAGTTCCGCGTGGGTGGCTCCAGGTTCGGGACGCCGTCGTCACCGTTGCCGAGCACCCAGTCGACGGACCGGAGCATGAGCTGCCAGCCGTCTTCGTTCAGCTTGTTCGGATCAAACGAATCGAATCCGAATGGCAACTGCACACGACGGTTCGGAATGATTCGAGCACCATCGACGTGTCGGGCGTTGGCATTGAGAGCCAGCATCGCGGGAAGCGGGTCAAAGCTGGGGATTGTCAGCAGTCCCTGCAGGTCCGGAGAAAACGGTGGACCGGTTCTGATCAGCTTTTCTGAAGAAGTGAGGAATGTTGTCTGCCCGGCTGCCAGGTTGCTGGTGATGTAGTGAGGAGGCGTCTTCACGAACATTGATGCCCCAAGTTCGGCTCCGACAGCTTTGCAGAACCCAAAGGGGTAGAGCGCGTTCCGGCACTCGGTGACGACTCCCAGCGTCGTGTTGAAGTAAAGCGGTGTCAGCGAGAAGCCGTCGACCTCTCCCGAGACATAGAGCGCATCAGCTTCCGAAAGGGCCTGCGTGATCTCAGTGCTTGTTGCAGACGTCGTGATCGGCACGACTGTGTAACCTGCTGCCTCAAGACGCGAGATTCGCAGCTTCTCGGTTGATGTGGTCTCGACATAGCTCTTCGCCTCCACGCCAAGAAGCTGTTCCAGAAACGTCGGCTGAACAGTGACGACACTGCCGGCGGAGACGAAGAGGATTGTGGCAGCCGAGCCTGCGTCGGGGATGACCGGGGCGTTGAGCGTTTGTGTTTGAAAGTTCAGCGAGAAGTTCTCGACCGACGGAATGAGTGTCTGGGCCGTGCCGCCGTTCAACGCAAACGTGAGCGGGTTTCCGGCTCCCGTCCAAGCGTAGCGGAGCGTGTCCGGCAGGCCGTCGCCGGTCCGGTCCGGGACGACGAACGTGACGGCGCTGGCTGAGCGTTCGGAAAAGCTGCTGGCGTAACGCAGGTCGTCGAGGATCTGCTTCTGAACCTGCGCTGCGTCGACTCGCCGAGCTGCTGGAGTCTCCGTCGCATTAAATGCCTGCGAGCTGAGGAACACCGCCGAGCCCATGCCGGCCATCAGCACGCTGGCCGCGCTCATGCTGACGATCATCTCGATCAGCGTGTAACCGGCCCGCGATCCGCGACTGCACGGAGAGCTGTTGTGGCGACGTCTCATTGCACGGTCGCCTTTCCGGTCGCGGGATCGATGTCGATCGTTCGCTGTGACGTTCCGTGAGAGATCACGATCGTACCGCTTGTGAGAGACGACAGTGGGTCGCCAGCCAGCGGCAGGCCGTACTGGTTGAACGTGATTTCGTTCGTGCCATCAAACGTGGCGGAAACGAGGTCGACGCCCGGCATCTTCTGTTTGAAGTGCACGATGAGGTTGTTCGCGGGGTGGTTCGGATCAGGAACCCCGGTCGCTCCGCTCGTCTTGTAGGCGTGGCTGGATTTCTTATCGACAGTGAATGTGATCGCGCGCTTG
>JAPOLP010000679.1 GCA_029977045.1 Planctomycetota bacterium | reverse complement strand
CACGCTGCGAACACTGATGACGATGGCTCGCCCCGACGCGATCCCCGAGGTCGTTCACACGCTGGAGCCGCGCATCGCTCCCTGGTCGGTGATTCTCTCCGTTGTGATCTCTCTGGGAGTCGGCATCCTGTTCGGCGTCTATCCCGCTCGCAAAGCGGCGAATCTGGACCCAATCGAAGCGCTGCGGCATGAATAAATCCCGGTCTGCTGTCAGGTTCTCCAGGACTCGCTGCGTCGCTCTCTCAACGCCTGACACCATGCCGCTCAGACACTACGCTTTCGCCCCCTTGCTCGCGGCACTGGGACGCTCGTCCCTTCAGTCACCACTGAGCCGCAATTCGGCCGCGCGTTTGTCATCGCCAACGTTCCGGCCAACGATTTACTCCAGCCATCACGAGGCAGACCATGCCCCATTGTCTTCGCAGTTTCTCACTCACACTCGTCCGCCGTTTGTTCCTCGCCGCTGTGTGCGTTGCGACGCAGTTGCCTCTGGCAGTCGCCCAGTCAACCGGCAACACAGCGACCCCGATCGACCGTATCAAGGCGGCTGAGGGTTTCGAGGTCGAGCTACTCTATTCCGTGCCTGCGAAGGAGCATGGCTCGTGGGTGAATCTCTGCACGGACGACAAAGGCCGGCTGCTGGTCAGCGATCAGTTCGGCGGTCTCTATCGAATCACTCCGCCGGCTGTCGGCAATGCGATCGCTGAGTCCGATGTCGAGCCCGTGCCGGCTGACATCCGCGGCGTCAACGGCATGGTCTGGGCGTTCGGTGCCCTCTATGTCGGCGTGAACGACTACGAGCGGAAGATTCCGGCTGGCCTGTACCGCATCACCGACAGCAACGGTGACGACCAGCTCGACAAAGTCGAACTGCTTCGCGAAGTGAAAGCGGGCAGCGATCACGGTGTACACGCCGTCGTGCCGAGCCCGGACGGGAAGTCTCTGTTCCTGATCACCGGCAACAACGCAGTGGCACCGGAACTGGCCGACTCGTCTCCCGTCCGGCAGGTCTGGGGCGAAGATCACCTGCTGCCGAGTATGCCCGACGGTCGCGGCCACAACCGCGGAGTGCTCGCCCCAGGCGGCATCGTTTACCGTGTCGATCCGGAAGGAAAAGTGTTCGAGGCTTACGCGTCGGGCTTCCGCAACATCTTCGACGCCGCCTTCAACCATGACGGCGAACTGTTCACGTTCGACGCCGACATGGAGTACGACTTCAACACACCGTGGTACCGCCCAACGCGCATCTGCCACGTCGTCAGCGGTGCCGAATTCGGCTGGCGAAACGGAGCCGGCAAACGCCCGGTCTTTTATGCCGACAATCTGCCCGGCACGCTCGACATCGGGCCCGGTTCGCCGACGGGAGTCACGTTCGGCTACGGAGCGAAATTCCCCGCGAAGTATCAGCAGGCGCTGTACGCACTCGACTGGAGCTGGGGCCGGCTTTACGCCGTCCATCTGAAGCCGGACGGATCGACGTACACCGCGACGAAGGAAGAATTCGTCACTGGAGCCCCGCTGCCGATCACCGACGCGATCATTCATCAGGGTGACGGCTCGATGTACTTCACGATTGGCGGACGCCGAGTGCAGTCCGGACTCTACCGCGTTCGATATGTCGGCAACGAATCTACGGCACCAGCCCCGTCAACACCGACAAAGAGTGCCGCTCGCGAAACCCGTCACGCTCTGGAAGCCTTCCACGGCAAGCAGGATCCGACGGCGATCGCCGCCGCGTGGCCGCAGCTGTCGAACAGCGATCGCTTCATCCAGTTCGCAGCCCGGACCGCGATCGAGCATCAACCGACCGATACCTGGGCCGAGCAAGCTCTCACCGAATCCGATCCTGCAAAACAAGTCGTCGCCCTACTGGCACTCGCCCGAGTGACCGGCGTTTGTCCGCAGCACCGAACCGAATCGACGCCGCCGGTCGACACGGCGATGCGAGGTCGACTGCTGTCCGCCGTCACGGCGATCGATGCGACGAAGCTCGATCTCGCGAGCCAGCTCACGCTGCAGCGCACGATTCAGATCATCCTGAACCGCTTCGGGCGACCTGACGACGCGACGGTGCAGCAGCTGATTGCGGCGATCGATCCGTTGTACCCGGCGGAGTCGGCTGACCTGAACTGGCTGCTCTCCGAAACGCTCGCCTGGCTGCAGTCGCCAGCCGCCGCTGAGAAAACTCTGGCTCTGATTGAAGCGGCACCGACTCAGGAAGAGCAGGTCCAGTACGCCCGCTCGATCCGCATGTTGACCGCCGGCTGGAACGACGACCTGCACACGGCTTACTTCGAATGGTTCCTCAAGGCCGCCAGCTACAAAGGCGGAGCCAGCTTCGACAAGTTCATGGAGTTCATCCGGACCGACGCCGAGAATTCGCTGACAGCAGCTGAAAAAGAGTCGCTGAAAGAGGTCCTCGCCCGAAAGCCCGTCCGGAAGTCCGCCCTCGAAAACCTGGGAGCGATCTTTGCCGGACGTGCCGAAACACAGTGGACGCTGGACGAACTCTCGTCGAGTGCCCGCAACGGTCTGAAGAACCGCGACTTCACGAACGGTCGAACAATGTTCGCCGCCGCCGGCTGCTTCGCCTGTCATCGCTTCCAGAATCAGGGCGGTATGACCGGTCCCGACCTGACCGCTGCCGGACGCCGCTACTCCGCTCACGACCTGATCGACCAGGTCATCAACCCCAGCAAGGTTATCAACGAACAGTTCGCCGCCATCACCGTTGTCACGACCGACGGCCTGGTTCACTCAGGCATCGTCGTAAACCTCAACGGCGACAGCATGACCTTGAATACAGACCTCACCGACCCCAACAAACGAGTCAACATCAATCGCAACAAGATTGACGAGCTGATTGTCTCAAAGACGTCTCCCATGCCAGCGGGTCTGTTCAACCGCATGACGAAAGACGAAGTTCTCAACCTGCTGGCTTACGTCCTCAGCGGCGGTGACGCTCAGCACGAGTACTTCGGGGCTGCCGGAGACTAACCGTCGGTATCTCTGCCGATAGCTCCTTGTGGGGTCGTCTGGAAACCAGACTTCTGTCCGAACCACGCAGATCGAGTCTCGTTGTTCGTCGCTGGCCACGCATGAATGAACGTGGTCTCGACGTCCTCGAGTGCCTGGCCTGTCGGTTACGCTGTAATGCGGAAAGTGGTGTTAAGCGACTCTGTACGGGAGCGTGGGACTCGGCGGAAGGTTTTCCGTCGGCGGATTCTCCGTCTGAAATCTGATCAGGATCACCGATGAGACGTCGTTCTTTTCTGCTCGCTCTTGGGGCTGTCCTTTCGCCGGTTCGTCGTCTGCTTGCGAGGGCTGTTGAGCCGACGTTTCGGGTCACGCTGTCGGAAGCTCACAAGGGGACGCTGGAGATCGATACGCGGTTGCTCGACAGCTATGAGCGGCTGCCGGCGAATGTGCGGCAGTTTTATCTGGATGCTCGCGAGGTGTTCGCGGCCAGCAGGCAGGCGAACTTCAGTGATCAGGGCATTGTTGAGGCGGCCAGGAAGCACGGGATGCCGCTGATGGGTGGTCCGATGCTGGGCGACCTGCGCGAGGATGGCGTCACGATGTGGCTGCGTCCGGCGAGCAATGCTCCGCTGACGGTGACAGTCGGCGAGCGAGTGTTTCCGGTCGAGTCGCCGCGGGCCGGCGTTGTGGCTCGGCTGCAAGTTGATGGGCTAACGCCGGATACGCGTTACGAATATTCGGTGACGTTAGGTAGGCAGAGTGTCGCCCAGGGGAAGTTCCGGACTGCTCCTGCGAACGACGCTCGCGGGATCTTTCGAGTGACATTCGGATCGTGCTGTCACAAGATCGGCGTGCATAACCCCAATCTGTTTCGCGAGATAGTCAATCGGGAACCGCATGCGATGCTGTTTCTGGGCGATATCGCCGCCGACGACCGCAACAACGAAATCAACATGCATCGCACCGACTATCAGTTGCGCGATGTCGCGAAGCCGTTCAGCGATCTGGTCTCGCACGTTCCGGCATACGCGTCGTGGGACGATCACGACTACTT
>JAPOLP010000269.1 GCA_029977045.1 Planctomycetota bacterium | reverse complement strand
TGCCCGCGTCGTTTTTGACATCTGTTGCCTTGCCCAGCTGGCCGTCAGGAAGAATCGGAAGTACCGCGACGGAGCCTCCAAAATAGTTAGCAACCAGCAGTTACCGTCCCGACGGATGGATGCTCACATAGGTCGGACCATCGCCGCCTGAGGGCATCGTATTGAGCAGCTTGAGCTGTCCGTCTTCCGGGCTGACGGCGAATGCGCTGACGGTCCCTTCTTTGGTGTTTCCAACGCGGCCCGTCTCGTTGGATGAATACAGCCGAGTACCCGCAGCGTTCACTGCCAGGCAACTGGGGCTCGTTCCCATCGGGTAGATGCCGGCAGCCGTCATCGCTCCTGTGTCGCGGTTGACCTTGAAGAGATGAATCCCCCGACCGTTACCGGGTGGCAGATCAACCTGAGTCGGCAGCACGTCCTGGAGCGGAGCACTGAACGTACCGACGTAGGCCATCAGCGGCTTTTCGCCGGCCTCAGACTGTGCCACCGCCGACAATCCGGAAAGCGAGACAGCAACGACAAACGTGACAGAAGCCAGCACAAAAGTACGTCGGAACATTGCGATGCGAATCATGGCAGGAAGCCTTCAGTTTGGATTGCACAAGATTACGCCGTTGCCTGCAGCAACGACCGGGGCCAGTTTCTTTCTGTGGCCAGCGCGCAAGGTTAGCCCCTGGCTCGTCACAAAATAAGCATCGGACCGCGACGACGACGTCCGATTATCGCGTCACTGCCTGTACTCGCTCTTGAACCTCAGCGTAGAGGTCTGCCGGGAGAGGCCCGCTTTCTGCCGATGCCAGGTTTTCATCGAAGTGCTCGGCGTTGCAGGTCCCGACGATCGTCGTGTGGCAGTAAGGGTGTCCGAGCGTGTAGCGCAGGATCAGCTCGGCTCGGGTCATGCCCTCTGGCAGGACTTCGTCGAGCGTTGCCGCAGTCCAGACATCATTAAGAGCCGGTCGCTGAATCTCAGCATCCGGTCCGCCCTGAGCGATCCCGCCGCGAATGATGATTCCCGCTCCGGTTTCGGCGGCTCGCGTGATCAGATCGTGATGCTCCGAAGCGAGGCACGAATACGGGATTTGAAACGTGTCGAAGACGCCGAGGTCGATCATCGCCGGCAGCTTCGGGAGGGAACTCGACACGCCGACAAACTGCACGATGCCCTGATCGCGATAGTCGAACAGCAGATCGATCAATCCGGCGCGTTGAAGAGTTTCAGCCTCGCCACCGTGGAACTGCAGAATGTCAATGCTGTCCGTTCGCAGCCGCTCCAGACTGGTCTCGATGTTTCGCTTGATGACGTCCAGCTCCCAGACGTGGTCGAGTTCCAGGTGATCCTCGCACTGCTGATAAACGCAGCCGCACTTGGTCGCGAGAACGAACTCGTCGCGGCGCTGGCTGATGAACCGCCCGATCCGCTCTTCACTGGCTCCGTAGTCCGGCGAAGTATCGATGAAGTTGATGCCGGCATCGAGCACTCGATTCAGAAACGCATCTGCGTCGTCATCACTGACGACTCGCACGCCCCAGGTTCTCGGTCCGCGCAGACCCATGCTGCCGTAACCAAGTTGCGTCACCTTAAGGCCGGTGCGGCCAAGCGTTGTCTTCCGCATCATGTTTCCTGCAATGTCTGTTGAAGTCGTAGCGGAACGGCGCAAGCAGTCCGGCCTGCCACGGTTTTCCCCGCAACGACCGGACGGCTTGCGCCGTTCCGCTACTTCAATTGAGCCCGTTGCTGAAACCTTACCCGTACGACGTGATCGCCGCCTGAATGTCGTGGATGGCTTCCGGTACGGCGTCGACCAGGATGCCGCCCATTCCAGACAGGCTGACGGACATGATCAGCAGCCCGGCCAGAGATCGAATCGGGAAGCCGACGACCATCTGATTGATCTGCGGGACACTGTGGCCGAGGAACCCAAGTGCGACGGTAACAATCGACATCGCGGCCAGCACAGGTGCGGCAACCTGCACGCCCAGCAGCAGCGACTTGTGAACCAGCTCGGTGAAGAGGACGTGCGTCTGCGAAAACAGAACGGCCTCACCAACGGGCAGCGCGTCGAATGTTTCGAGCGTCGCCCGCAGCAGCATGACGTGGCCGTTGACCGGCTGCATCGTCAGCAGGATGACCGTGCCCATCAGGTGCAACAGTCCGGTCGAGACGGACGCACCTGCCTGCAGGTCTGGATTGACGACCGCTCCAAATTCCAGGCCAAGCTGCTGATCGATCATCTGACCGGCCAACTGCAGACCCGACAGAAGAAACGTCACTCCCAGGCCGAGCAGAAAGCCAAGACTGAACTCCGCGATGATGCTGCCGGTTAGTGCTCCCAGCGTTTCGGGACTCTGAAATCGCGACGCGAACTCGGAGAGCGGTACGCGATCGATCGAGAAGGCCGCTCGCCCCGGTGGCCTCTTTGCTGCGTTCAATTCCGCCAGATGCTCGATGCGGCCCGCCAGGTGCGAAGGTGTTTCGTCGGGAGTCAGAAAGCCATCCCGGTTCGCGTCGTACCGCGCGATGCTGTTGCCCGTCGTCTGTTCGAGCATCGGTGTCAGGACGAAGCCAAGCCCGAGAACGATCATCACGCGAATTGGAATCGGGACGACCGATTGCCCGAAGACCGGGGCAACCGACATCAGGCCAGATAGTCGAATCACCACCAGCACGTAGATGTAGAAGTACTGAACTGCGGAATCGAGGAACGCCCGGCTGAAGAAGTCGACGGTCTGGCCAATCAGATCGTTCAGCACGACGCGGACTCCTTACTGCTGTAGCGAGTTCGGAATCGACGCGTACAGACTCGTCGCGTACTCAGCCATGTGCGTCAGCGTCCACGGCAGGATCGCGAGCATCGTCAGCAGCATCAGTACGATCTTCGGCACGATGCTGACGGTCTGGTCCTGAATCTGAGTGACCGCCTGCAGAATGCTGATCAGCAGCCCGATCGTCACCGCGACCGCCAGCACCGGCGCAGCAATCAGCAGCGCGACACTCACGGCGTCGCGGCAGATATCGGTGACGTAGGCAATGTCCATCGTTCAGGCACCCGTTCAATCGCGAATCAGCAGGCCGGCGGCAGCCGCTCAGCCGCTCGACATATACACGCTCTGCAGCAGCATCTGGACGGTCAGCGTCCAGCCATCGATCAGGACAAACAGCAGCAGCTTGAATGGCAGCGAGATCAGCGTCGGCGGCAGCATGACCATGCCCATGCCGGTCAGGATCGTCGAGACGACCATGTCAATCACGACGAACGGCAGGTAAATCTGAAAGCCGATGATGAAGGCCGTCTTCAGTTCACTGAGCATGTACGCCGTGACGATCGTTGCCGTGTCGACCTCGTCGAATGTCGCCGGGTCTCCCGCTACCGCACCGTCTGAATTCGAGACCGGCTTCCGGAAGTCGATCAGCATGTAAACGACGTCGTCGCCTTTTGCCTTGTGAATCTGCTCGCCCATGTAATGCCGGATGGGCTGCATCGTGTTCTTGAAAACGCGAGTCAGCGGGTCTTCGCCGGCCTGCAGATTCGGGATCGGCTGATTTTTCACGTACGGCTCGATGCCCTCGTCATAAGCCTGCTCCCAGACGGGCATCATCACGAACATCGTCAGAAACAGAGACAGCGATGTGATGACCTGTGTCGGTGGAAGCTGCTGTGTTCCGAGTGCCTGCCGCAGCAACCCGAACACGATCACGAACCGAATGAAGCTGGTCGTCATCACCAGCAGCGACGGAGCCAGACTCAGCAGAGTCAGCAGGATCATCACCTTCAACGTCGGCGTGAGTCCCTGCGGCGAGAGCGCTTCGTTAATACTGAATGGAGCAGCCTGTTGAGCCTGCGGTGATGGCGCGACCGTTGTCGGTCGCTGAGCCGTCGAATTCCGGCCTCCGGCAAACGACGACGGCTGATTGGCTCGCGCTGGCTGCACGGTCTGCTGAGCGTGAGCCGGTTGCTCCGTCAACTTGAACGCAAGCAGCAGCAATGTCGCGCAGCAGAGTCCGACGATGCGAAATCGAGGGACTCGGCGACGTGAGACGTGGTCAGACACGGCGAGCCTCCTGCCGCCGTTCGACTTCAACGCTCGTGACCGTGCCGGCTTTGCCCTGCTGAGCGTCAGTCATCAGCCGCTCGCCAAATCGATCCTCGAAACTGCGAACTTCGCCACGAGTCGATCGGCGTCCGATTAAACCTTTGAACCACGTGATGAGATCAGTCGGCGGAATTTCGCTGGCCGCCCGGCACTGGTTGGAAAGAGCCGCTACTTCGATCGGGTCATCGATCTCCGAGAGCGTCGTCAGGCCGTTCGCCGAGTTACCCAGCAACAGAATCTTCGGACCGACTCGCACAATGTAGATCGAGTTACGCGGGTCGACGGTCCGACGTCCGAGCACATCGATCGCTTCGCGGGGAACTCCCGTGACGGCAAACGGGTTTCGCCGCTGAACAACCTTCGCGACGCCGAGCATCAGGACGATGACAAACCCCAGCGCAACGAGGATCGAACCAAAGCCGCCCGACCGATCGGCAGCCGCTTCGTCGGAACCGGCATCCGGAATTCCGAGTGACGATCGCGGAGCCAGTGGCGTTGATGTTCGTTGCGAAGAGTTCGATCCCGGAGTGTCGTTGGCCGCTGAAGCGAGACCGATCCCTGACGAGCTGACGGACGGTTCGGCTGCTTCCTGAGGAAACTGATAAAGCGCAGTCGTGACAGTTCGGTTACCGCCGTCGAGCTGGCCGGGGCCGTCTGAACTCGCATTATCGAAGGGAACGCCAGCCTGAGCGCACGCGATTTCCGCACTGACGGCGACAGCGATCACCGCGCAGCAAAGACGTGCCGACCAGAATTCCAGCTCGCGGTTCATACCAGTCCCTGGGAGAGCGAAAGTACGCCGCATTCCCGGCGCACGAAGCTGCCGCGGATACTGAAAACACTGTCCGCGGGAGCGGATTTTGTCCTCGAATCCCCCGTTTCAGGTCAATGTCAGTCGCGACCCGCCAAGCTCTGGGACGCGGATGTCCTGGTTGGTGGATTGCGAAATGCGGTCAGTCGGCATCTGGTGAGGGGGCCGCAAGCAAGTGGCATCAACGAGTAGCCGAGCCGTAGAACGGAATTCATTCCGTTCCTTCCGGTCTCTGGCCTCACGAAACGGAATGAATTCCGTTCTACGGCTCGCTTATCTGTCGCTCAGTTCGATCTCAAAGAACCCGCAGGCATTCGCCGTCGTCTGCCGGGCCATCTCTTCCGGCGCGACTCCGTGGCATTCCGCAAGACATTCCAGCGTGAAACGAGTGAACGCCGGCTCGTTACGTTTTCCGCGATTGGGCATTGGTGCGAGGTACGGTGCGTCGGTCTCAACAAAAAGTCGATCAGCGGGAAGGCTCGCGGCGAGATCACGCAATTCCTGGTTCCGCTTGAATGTCAGCATCCCCGTGAAGGACATGAACATTCCCAGCTGCAGCAGTTCCGCCGCGCTCTCTGCCGACTGACAGAAAGAGTGCATCACCCCGTTGAGCTTCTGCCCACTTTCCGCAGTCGCCCGAAGCTGCGTCCGGGTTTCCTCGTCGGCGTCGCGGCAATGCACGATGAACGGCTTGGCGGTCTGCTCGGACAACTTGAGGTGCCGATCGAAGTAGTCCTGCTGCAACTCGATCGGAGCGTAGTCCCAGTAGCGATCGAGTCCGGTCTCGCCCACAGCCACGACTCGAGGATCTTGAGCCAGCTCTTCAATGATCTCCCAGTCGCCAGGTTTTGCAGCGGCGGTGTAGTTGGGATGGATGCCGACGGCAGCGAAGACGACTCCTGGGAAGCGTTCAGCCAGCTCGATCGCACGGCGGCTGCTCTCGACGCTCGTCCCGATCGTCACCATCGCGACGACACCGTTCTCGACTGACGCAGCGACGACGTCATCGAGTTCTTGCGAGAAACTCTCCTCGTCGAGATGGCAGTGCGTATCGACGATCTGCATGGTCACGGCCTCTCGTCGATGGGCTCGGCCCGCTCCAGCGAAAACGCAGCGAGCGTTTACAGAGCCGTCAGCTCAGCCAGGGTCTGCTCTTCGTCAGCAGTGACCTGCTCGATCAGTCGCAGTGCTTCCGCATCACCCTGCAGTGCTTCAGCAGTCGCTTTCAAAGCGGCGAGAATGGTCTGCTCGTCGACAATGATTCGCGGTTTGACAAAGTCCAGCGTGACGTAGTTCACCTGCGAACCGTCAAACGGATAGCTGCACTGCGAAAACACAGCGTTTCGGTCGGTAAGCAGATCAGCAATCCGCTCGGCGGCAAAGTTCTGACGCCGGACCAGTCCCTGAAACTTCTCAAGGCGCTCGGCATCCTCGGACGAAGTCCACGGCCAGGCTTCGCCAATGTAATGCAGCCACGAGCGGCTGAGCCGATTCAGCAGGTCGTTCAACAGTGCCGTCGAGGTCTGGCCACTCATCGCAGTATCTCAGGAGCTCAGTAAGTAAGACCGCAGCACTCAACCGGCACGATCAGGGAACAAGAATCTCGGACACCCGCTGGGCCAGGTTCGTCGTCCACGTCGGGAAGATACCAAGCAGCAGAACCGGCAGAGCCAGCAGCAACGCGTAGTTGCCAATCGCGGCGGGAACTTCGATCGGGCGAGCGTCTTCGGCAGCCGGCGTGATGAACATCGCCTTCAACATGCGGATGTAATAGAAGAGGCTGAAGACCGTATTCAGGCCGCCAATCACCAACATCACGTACATGAACCAGTGAACGTCGCCCGTCTTGAAGACGGACATGAAGATCACCAGCTTGCCCCAGAAACCGCCGAGCGGCGGCAGTCCGACGAGACTGAAGGCGCACATTGCCATGCAGATGCAGAGTGCCGGAGCCTGCCAGCCCAGACCGTTGAACGATTCGATTTCTTCACTGTAAGTCTGGTTGCGAAGCAGCGCGACGACCGCAAACGCTCCAAGGTTCATGAACAGGTACACAAACAGGTAGAACAGCAGCCCTTCGACACAGCGCTGGGCTGTCTCGCCGATGACGGCATCTGACAGGCCGGCACCAGTTCCGCCTGCCAGTACAACAACCAAGGCTGAGACGGCCATCAGCATGTAGCCGGCATGAGCAATCGTTGAATAAGCCAGCAGTCGTTTTGCGTTGGTCTGTGAGTAAGCCGCGAGGTTACCGAACGTCACTGTCGCGCAGGCCATCACGCCGAGCGCGACACCGAATCCGGTGAAGATT
>JAPOLP010000610.1 GCA_029977045.1 Planctomycetota bacterium | reverse complement strand
GGCATCATCGACCGTCGGTGGATTCGATCAGCAGGGGCGGAAGACTATCACACCGCTGCCAGAAAGATCCGCCCTGCAGCGCCTCTGCTTCCAGCGGATTTCGATCGCGGCTTCTATCTGCAAGAATCCCGCCCGCTGCATTTTCCGGCAAACGCTGCCTGATGAGGCTCAACGATATGAAGGTTGCCCACGCACTTCTTGCGATCACACTGACCGTTGTGATTTCTGAGTCCGGACAAAGCTCCGACTGGCCCATGTGGCGATACGACGCCGGTCATACCGCTGCGTCGCCCGGTAAACTTCCTGACCGACTGCACCTGCAATGGACGCGTGAGTTCGGACGTCGAGAACAGGTCTGGGACGATCCGCTGAACCACGATCTGATGCCTTACGACAAGGTACTTGAACCGGTCGCCAAAGACGGTCGCCTGTTCGTTGGCTTCAACAATGCCGACAAGGTCATCGCGTTCAACCTGAAGAGTGGCCAGCAGCTCTGGTCGTTTTACACGGACGGCCCGGTTCGCTTCCCGCCAGTGGCGTGGAGAGATCGAGTTCTCTTCACGAGTGACGACGGGCACCTTTACTGCGTCAGCGCGGCCGACGGCGGTTTGATCTGGAAGGTCCGCGGCGGACCTTCAGAACTCAAGGTGCTGGGAAATCGGCGAGTCATCTCGGCGTGGCCAGCTCGAGGCGGCCCGGTGATCGCTGACGACACTGTCTACTTCGCAGCCAGCATCTGGCCGTTCATGGGCACGTTTATCTATGCCGTCGATGCCGAAGACGGTCGAGTCATCTGGGTCAACGATGGCACGTCAGCCGACTACATCAAACAGCCTCACAGCGCGCCGTCATTCGCCGGTGTCAGCCCACAGGGCACGCTCGTCGTCGCTGGCGATCGGTTGATCGTGCCCGGTGGCCGCAGCGTCCCCGCAGTTTTCGATCGAACTGCGGGCGACCTCCAGTACTTCGACATCAACGGCGGCGGCAAAGGCAATGGAGGCTCGTTCGTCATCGCCCGAGGCGACGAGTTCTATGTGCATACTCGGGAGCGTGGCGTCAGAAGCTACGATCTGAAGACAGGAGCAAAGACAGCGTTCGCGATCAACGAACCCGTGCTGACAGACGAACTGGTCTATTCAGCCGAAGTCCGCGACGGCAATCCGGTCGTCCGTGCGCATCTCGCTCGCGATGCTGGGAAAGACGGCCAGAAGAAACTTGCCTGGGAAGTGGAAGCCGACGGTCGAGGCGACCTCATTCAAGCGGGTAGCCGGCTGTACGCCGCCGGGCACGGCTCGGTCACGATTATCGAACTCGCGAAAGATCCGAAGCAGCGTCCTCAAATTGGCGGTTCTGTGAACGTCGATGGCGAAGTGCTGCGTCTGCTGGCGGCTGATGACCGGCTGATCGCGGTCACGCTGGACGGTCGCATTGCCGTCTTCGGTGCTGATTCCGAGGCGTTGCCATCGGTGGCGAGAGTTCCTGTCGCCGAGCCGGCACAACTCAACGAAGCCGAAGAAGCATCAGTCAGAACCCTCGTCCGCAACATAGGTTCTGACGGCGGTTATGTGCTTTGGTTCGGTGCTGACAACCCGCGTTACGTCACCGAAGTTCTTCGCCAGACCAACGTACGGATCGTCGCTGTCAACGATGATCCTCGACGCGTCGAAGACCTGCGTCAGTTACTTGATGCCTCCGGTTTGTACGGCGAGCGGATCTCCGTGCATCTCGGCACTCCGAAATCGTTCCGGGCACCGCAATACATTGCCGACGCCGTCATCATCGGACAGAGCCTTGCTGAAGCGATCTCAGTCGACGCCGCGAAACTGAAAGCGGCTTATGACAGCGTCCGACCGTATGGTAGTTCGTTGATCGTTCTTACGAATGACCGACCGTCGGACGCTCTGATTGAACGATTGCAGAAGGCTGGGCTCGAAAATGCCGAAGTGCGCATTGCCGACGGAAGCGTGATCGTGACGCGAACCGGGCCGCTCACCGGAGCGGCCAACTGGACGCACCAGTACGGCGACATCGCCAACACCGTCAAATCGGACGACAGTCGGGTCAAACTGCCGCTGGGCGTGCTGTGGTTCGGAGGCAACTCGAACATCGACATCCTGCCGCGACACGGTCATGGCCCACCCGAACAGGTTGTCGACGGACGACTTTATATCCAGGGGATGAACTCGCTGAGCTGCCGCGACGTCTACACGGGACGAGTCTTCTGGCGGAGGCAGTTCGACAGTCTGGGAACGTACGACATCTATTACGACGAGACATACAAGGACACGCCGCTCGATTCGGCTTACAACCAGGTTCACATTCCCGGAGCCAACGGACGCGGGACGAACTACGTGGTCACTTCCGACGCGGTCTACCTGGTGGTCGGCAGTCAGTGTCAGGTGCTTGACCCGAGAACCGGGAACACGATCCGCACTATCTCCCTGCCGAAGCAGGACGACGGGCCGCGGCAATGGGGTTACATCGGTGTCTACGGAGACGTACTGCTCCCGGGAATGGTTTCGCCAACTATCGCTCACGTCGGAATGCGGACCTGAGCGACTTCGACAAGGAGCTAAAGAGCAACTCGAAGGGATTCGGGTCGAAGAGCTTCGACGTCTCCGCGAGCGCCGGGCTTGTGGCCTTCAATCGCCACTCGGGAGAACAGCTCTGGCAGACAGACGCGCGGCACAGTTTTCTGCACAACGGAATCGTTGCGGGAGGCGGTCGCGTGTACTGCCTCGATAAGCTCCCCAAACCGGTTGAGGACCACCTCAAGCGACGCGGAACGGCTCGACCGGACACCTATCGCATCATCGCCTTCGATGCGCAGAACGGCGAGACGCTGTGGGAGAACGACGACAAGGTCTTCGGTACCTGGCTGAGCTACTCCGACCCCCACGACCTGCTGCTGCAGGCCGGAGCTGCCGCATCCGACCGCTTAAAAACCGAAGTCGGCCAGGGCATGGCAGTGCATCACGGAACCGACGGACGCATCAAGTGGCGGGACAACGATCGAGCGTACTCCGGCCCCTGTATCCTGCATCACGAAACGATTCTCACGAACGCCAACTCGTACAAACTGTCCGCCGGCGCCTTCAGCCTGCTCGACGGTAAACCCGTCCTCACAACGAATCCGCTAACCGGCGAAGAGCAGGTCTGGCAGGTCTGTCGCGCTTACGGCTGCAACAACATCATCGCCAGCGAAAACATGCTGACTTTCCGCTCGGGCGCCGCTGGCTACTACGACCTGACGACGCGCAGCGGGACGGGAAACCTCGGCGGATTCAAATCGGGCTGCACGTCGAATCTGGTCGTCGCCAACGGCGTCCTGAACGCTCCCGACTACACCCGCACCTGCAGTTGTGCCTACCAGAATCAGACATCGCTGGGACTGGTCCACATGCCGGAGATGGAAGTGTGGACGATCAATCACGAGGCACACCTCACGAAGCCTGGCCAGCGGATCGACCGCATCGGTATCAACTTTGGAGCCCCCGGCGATCGAGTGGACGACAGCGGAACTCTATGGCTCGATTATCCTCCGGTCGGCGGCGAGCATCCTGACCTGGACATCAAGGTCGAAGGCGATGCAACCTGGTATCGAACGAGCAGTCTGAAATTCAGCGGCGAAGGTCCCGCCTGGATCGGCGCGAGTGGCGTCGTCAATGCCACTCGAATTTCCATTCCCGTGTCCATCAGCCAAAAGTCTTCACAGAAAAGCGGCAACGCAACGCCGTCAGGTTCATCAGACGAGACAGCAACTTACACAGTCAGGCTCCACTTCGCCGACCCGGACCCATCAAATCCAGCAAGCCGCGTATTCAACGTGTTGCTGCAGGGCCAGGTTGTGATGGAGAACTTCGACATCGTTGACTCAGCCGGTCGACCGCAACGCACGCTCGTCCGCGAATTCAAAGGCATTCCGATCGCCGACAAACTGACAATCGACCTCCAAACACAGCAGGGCCATACAACGCTGAGCGGCGTCGAACTCGTCCGCGAGCATGACTGAGCCCAAGCAGCCGACCACCGGATTCTGCTGCAGGCCAACATTAAATCAGGCCTCGCAGATTGTCATCGGCAAGCAGGGTTTCACGTTTGAGTGAACCGACAACCACGGCAGCCTGTCGCGTGTGTTCTATCGGCTGACGCGTAGCGAGTGGGAAACCTGAGACGACGTGTGATCCCTGTCCATATACTCCAGACTGGAAACTGACGTTCCTTGCGGAATCGCGGCACCTCATTGACCAACGAAGGCTCATCGATGGCGAATCTAATTATCGAAAAGTCGAAAGCGATCCGTTGGTATTCTGACCTGCAACCGTTCTTCTCACTGATGGAACCGGTTGTTCGCAGTCACCGATGGCTCTGGTCAGACGTTGATGT
>JAPOLP010000647.1 GCA_029977045.1 Planctomycetota bacterium | reverse complement strand
GCGGATCCCGTTTCGGTAGAGCACGGAGTCGATTGGCCTGTGGCGTTGCAGGCTGTTTACCTCGTGTCACGAAGGGACCGTCAGGATGTTTGATTTGCCGTTGGGCCGGCGTCGATTTCTGCAGCAGTCTGCGTTTGGGGCGGCTTTGCTGACGACTCCGGGGTTGTTTGCCGACGAGCTGGCTCGGACGGCGGGGTTGACGGAAGGGCCGTTTTATCCGGATCGGATGCCACTCGACACGGACAACGATCTGCTGATTCTCAACGACTCGATCACGCCGGCGGTCGGCGAGATCACGCATCTGTCCGGGCGAGTGCTCAGCCCGGCGGGCGAGCCGCTGCGGAATGCGTTTGTCGAAATCTGGCAGGTCGACAACAACGGAGCCTACCTCCACACCGGCACGGGCAACGCCGACAAACGCGACTCGAACTTCCAGGGCTACGGACGGTTTCTGACCGACGTGCGAGGCAACTACTACTTCCGCACAATCAAGCCCGTCCCGTACCCAGGCCGCACGCCGCACATCCATCTGGCCGTCAGCCAGAACGGCAAACGCATCCTCACGACGCAGATTCTCATCAAGGGCGAGAAGCAGAACGAGCAGGACGGAGTCTTCCGCCAGCTCCGCGAAGCCGCCGCCCGCGAAACCGTGCTGGCCGATTTCAAACGGATCCCGGATTCAAAGATCGGCGAACTTGCCGCCCACTTCGACGTCGTCCTGGGAGTCACCCCCGACGATTCGCACGACACCGTCAAAGGCGGCATCGGCAAACCCCAGTGGAAAGCCGGCCCGCCTCGTCGTGGTTCTCGGCCGCCGCGACGCCCGGCGGAATGACGGGAAACTCTGGCGGCCTGCCAACCGTAGAACGGACTTCAGTCCGTTTGCGTCTTTAAGACGCAGGCCTGGAACGGAAACACATAGGCTCTGAACGGAATGAATTCCGTTCTACGACTGTTGCGACTCGGCTTCCTGCTGCAGGAACAATTGAGGTCGCCGCTCGCGTCAGGCCAGGCGGTCGGTGGCGACGTGGTACTGGGGATCTTCGGAGACGTTGATCTCGACCAGGTCGCCGGCCTTGTGCAGCAGGTCGCGGCACTCGCGGCTCAGGTGAGTCAGATGCAGGCGCTTCCCGCAGGCTTCGTAACGCTCGGCCAGCCAGTTGATGGCTTCCAGGCCGGACTGGTCGTAGACCCGCGTGTAGTAGAAGTCGATGACGACGTCGTCGGGGTCGCCGTTGACGTCGAACATGTCCTTGAACGACGCGACGGACGCAAAGAACAGCGGTCCGTGAAGCTGGTAAATCTTGCTGCCGAAATCGTTGAACTTGATGTCGGTGCCGATGTGAGTCGCGTGCTGCCAGGCAAAGACCAGGGCTGACACGATCACACCCAGGATCACGGCTGAGGCCAGGTCGTGCATCACGACCGTGTAGCCGGCGACCAGCACCATCACGAACATGTCGCTGCGCGGCATCCGCTGGAACATCTTCAGCGACGTCCATTCAAACGTCCCGATCACAACCATGAACATCACGCCGACCAGAGCGGGCATGGGGATCTGTTCGATCAGCGGGGCGAGAAACAGGACGAACAGCAACAGACAGACCGCAGCCGTGATGCCCGAGAGTCGGCCTCGACCGCCGGAATTCACGTTGATCAGCGACTGGCCAATCATCGCACAACCGCCCATTCCGCCAAAGAGGCCGCAGAGCAGATTGGCGGTTCCCTGACCAATGCATTCGCGGTTGCCCTGGCCACGTGTCTCGGTGATTTCGTCGATCAGCGTCAGCGTCATCAGCGATTCGATCAGACCGACGCCGCACAGCACGATGGCGTACGGAAAGATGATGGTCAGCGTGTCCCAGTTGAACGGGACCATCTCGTACTGCAGAAAGAACAGCCGAGGCAGGCCGCCGCTGATCGAGCCCGCGTTCTCTGCGGATGCTCCGGTGCTGACGACTGTTGAGGTTGTGTCAACGGTCGAACCGGTATCCGACGACGGAGATGGAGCCGCTTTCGCCTTCGCGTTTTCGGCAGCCTGACTGCTGTCTCGCAGCATGTCGCCAACCGTGGCGACGACGTGTCGTCCATCGTCAGTCTCGGCGGATTCGTTAATCGCCAGAGACGTCAGCGTGACGGCGAGAATCGCGGCCAGCGACGCGGGGACGGCTTTGGTCACTTTCGGCAGCAGCCAGATGATCGCCATCGTCGCAGCGACCAGAATCAACATCAGGCCCAGCCGCGATCCAGTCAGGTAGGCCAGTTCTCCGCTGGCGGAGAGCGTCTTGAAGCTTCCCAGTTGAGCCATCCCGATGACGATGGCCAGACCATTCACGAACCCGAGCATGACGGAATGGGGGACCATGCGGATCAGTTTTCCCAGCCGTCCCAGGCCGACGGCGATCTGCAGCAGTCCGCAGAGCATGACTGTCGGGAACAGGTAGGCGAGGCCGTGCTCAGCAACCAGCGACACGACGACAACAGCCATTGCTCCGGTCGCTCCGGAAATCATGCCCGGTCGGCCACCGACGACCGCCGTAATGAGTCCCAGAAAGAAGGCCGAGTACAGGCCGATCAACGGAGAGACGCCGGCCACGAAGGCAAACGCGATGGCTTCAGGGACCAGTGCGAGAGCGACAGTCAGTCCAGACAGCACATCGTCTTTGACGGATCCCGAGCGCTGACGAAAGAAGTTGAGCATGAAGGTTCCAGGGTGGGAGCCCGACAACGCGGGCGAGGTGCGGCCATCAACAACGAAGGGGCTGCGAAACAGCCGGAATCGCCGCGGAGAGCAGTTGATCGACACGCTGCAGCAATGGCTGATTGTGAAAATGCAGCACGGGCAGCGGGATCACGAGTGTCCTGCAGGGATCGCAGGAGGCGGCGGACTATAGCCCGGCACCTAACCGGGTCAACGGCCGTTCGCGGGTCATCGGCGGGAACTCGTGGATTGGCTCGCCGCGAGTGCGATCACATAGCAAATGCTGCCATGAAAACGTCCGATCGATCGGCGACGGCTGATGTCCGGCGTTGCCCGGGTGGCATGTTTCGAGCGAACTGTCGGCTGCCTTGTCATCGTAGAACGGACTTCAGTCCGTTTGCGTCGTTAAGACGCAGGCTGGGAACGGAAACACACAGGCTCTGAACGGAATGAATTCCGTTCTACGACTGTGGCGACTCGGCTTCCTGCTGCAGGAAGGATTCGGTCAGGCTCGCGAGCGATTTGTAGAACGCGGTGTCGCTGCGGGATGCGACGGCCTGCAGGAACTCAGACGGCCATCGCAGGTGCGTGGCGAAGTAGGTTCGTCGCAGGTCGGCGAGCGTCGCGACGTCCGACGTGTCTTGGGCGGCGAACTGGAACTGCTCGGCGATGTGGCTGGCGAGGTCGAGTTGCAGGGCGAGGTGGTCGGGGAGCGTGAGGTTGCTCTCAGGCGGCGGCTGGTAGCCTGTGATTTCGATGAAGGTCTGCATCGACGTGACGGTCTGGCTCTGCAACTGGCCGCTCTGCCACACGGACTGGTACGGCGGCAGATGTCCCGTCGGACCGATGAGCAGCCGGCAGTAATCGATCGCCAGTTCGTCGATGGTTGCCTGGTCGAGCGAGTCCGGCAGGACGCCGCCCGCAGCGACGAAGGTGTCACGCAGCGGCGGCGTGGCCAGAGCCTGCAGCAGCGGTAGATCGACTTCCCGCATCCAGAGCCTGGCCAGCAGGCGATAGACGCTCGCGGTCGCAGCGATGCCGTCGTAGTGGTGGCTTCCAGCCGCCAAATCGTTGATTGGATTAGGGTGCGCGGGCGGCGGCGGCTGGAAGGCACCACTACGGGGGGGCGGATTGGAGGCGAGGTCTGTCACGTCAGACGATCTTTCGGATGCTGACGACAGTGTCGTGGAAGGCCTGTTGGCCGCTGATGGGGTCGGGGGCGATTGGCAACAGCTTGTTCTGGTTCCAGCCGTTGCCGGTGTTCGGCTTCCACTTCGCCGGATCACCGTTCGAGGTGTCTTCCCACCACATGTTGCGTTCCCAGTCGGCATCGCGGTACGTCGCGGTGTCGCAGCCAGTGAGTGCTCCTTCCGCGGGCGGCTGCCGCTTCGCCTGAGCGACGCTGGTGTACTGCGAGTGGCCGCAGCTGTTGCTCATGGCGATCGCCTTCGGGTGGATGCCCTGCATCGTGACGATGGGGACCCGCATACTCGAAATGACCTTGCGGCCATC